>DASQQR010000036.1:0-5485 GCA_035643335.1 Anaerolineales bacterium | reverse complement strand
TACCTGGCGCATTCGGGCAGCGACTATGCGCGGGGCATGGCGTTGCTCGAAAACAGCCTGGAGATGTATCGCGAGACGGGAGACAACTTTGGGGCGGCCAGGGTCTTGGACGATATCGCTTTCGGCTACAGCATGTCGGACCAGGAAGCGCGCATATCCTTCGGGAAGAAAAGCCTTCAGTTACGCCGCCAAACGGGTGACCGGATCGGTGAAGCCAACGTACTGCGCAACCTGGCGGTGGCCGCGGCCTGGCTAGGTCGCTTCGTAGAGACACTGCGCTATGTAAATCAGGCGCTTGCCATTGCCCGGGAGATGGGCGACCGCAACAGCGTTGGCTGGCTGGTGAGCATCCTGGCCGAGACCAATTTTTACCTGGGCAACTTCGGGGACGGCCAAGAACAAATGGAAGAGGCCCTCAGAATCAGCCAGGAGATTGGTGATCGAGATCTGATCCGCAATTGCCTGCTGGGCAAAAGCGTGCTCCTCTCGATTTTGGACGAGGACTACGAGGGAGCCAAACAACTGATGCTGGAAGCCCACCCACCAGGTACAGTGGAACCGATGCTGGAATTGCAGACCAATTTTGGGTACGCGGTGGTGACGTGCGGATTGGGCGAATATGCCGAATGCCGGCGCCACCTGCAAGGCATGTTCCGAGAAATGAAGAGGGCCAAGCTGCATCCCAACTCGTTCCCTCTGTTGACGCCGCTGGTAGCGATCGTGCAGTTTCAAGACGGCGATCCGAAATCCGCAGCTGAATGCCTGGGGCTCTTCGATACCTTGCCCAATGAATTAACTTCCTGGGGAAGAAAGTGGGCGCTGCTCAACCGGCTGAGAGCTGATCTGGAAACAAGCCTTGGCAGGCAATCTTACCAAGCGGCCCTGGAACGGGGAAAATCACTCGAGATGGGGGAGATTGAGGGGATGATTGAGGCGTGGGGAGGTGACAAAGGCGTCAGAGGAGCCAAAGGAACCGGGTGAGCCAAAGGAGACAAAGGCGCCAGAGGAGCCAAAAGAGCCAGGGAGACAAAGGGGACGGAGGGGGCAGAAGGGGGGCTTTAAGAAGATTATAAGCGAGGTGGATCAAAGATGAGGGTACAATATTAAGTACCGGGGCATTAGGGCTTGAATTTGGGCAACATTTGGCTGTTGGCCGGCCTGAAGGGGGTTCGGAGGATGGATTCGCGTAGGAGGAAGGCTGAATAATGATCGCAGAACAGATGGCCGCTTTCATAAGCCGGGCCAATTGGGGCCAGATCTCGCAAGAAGGCCGTGAGGCACTCAAGATCAGGGTTTTGGATTCCCTGGCCTGTGCGTTGGGCGCGGTGGAAGGAGAACCAATCCTGATCCTGCGGAAGCAGATCGACGATTTCGGGGGCAAAGCGCGCTGCACGCTGATCGGAGGTGGCAAGACCGCGCCGGACCGGGCGGCGTTTTTCAACAGCGCCCTGGTGCGCTACCTGGATTTCAGCGATTCCTACCTGGCCAAAGGCGAAACATGCCACCCCAGCGATAACCTGGGGGCGATCCTGGCGGCGGGCGAGTATGCAGCGGCCAGCGGAAAGGAATTGTTGACCGCTTTGGGCGTTGCCTACCAGGTGCAGTGCCGCCTGAGCGATGTCGCGCCGGTGAGGGATCGCGGATTTGACCACGTCACCCAACAGGCTTTCTCGGCCACGGCGGGGGCATGCAAGATCCTGGATCTGGACAAGGAGCACACTGCTAACGCGCTGGCCATCGCCGGCACAGCTTACAATGCCTTGCGGGTGACCCGGACCGGAGAGCTCTCGCATTGGAAGGGATTGGCAGCCCCGAACACGGCACGCAATGGGCTACACGCAGCTTTCATGGGGATGAACGGGATCACTGGGCCACCAGCAGTCTTCGAAGGCAATAAGGGCTGGATGGAGACGATCTCGGGGCCGTGGGAACTGAATTGGGGAAAAGAGGACCTGGAGCGAGTGAGATGGACCGTCATCAAGAAATATAACGCTGAAATCCACTCCCAATCCGCGATCGAAGCCGCGCTGGACTTAAAGCACGAACATGAGCTCCGGCCGGAGGAGATTAAGTCTATTCGCATCGACATCTTTGATGTAGCCTACAAGATCATCGGCGGCGGGGAGGAAGGCGACAAGACCATTGTGCGTACCAAAGAGGAGGCGGACCACAGCCTGCAGTACATGGTCTCGGTGGCCTTGCTAGACGACCAGGTGCTGCCGGCGCAGTATGCTCCGGAGCGCATCGAGCGAGAGGACGTGCAAAACCTGCTCAGACAGGTGACGGTGAGGCCTGAGCAGAGCTATTCGGAACGCTTCCCAGGAGAGATGGCCTGCAAAGTCACCATCACGACCAGGGATGGGAAGGAATTCATCCAAGAGAAGCGCGATTACGAAGGTTTTTTCACCCGGCCGGCGTCCTGGGAGACGGTGGAGAACAAGTTCCGGTTCCTGAGCGCGCCATATGCTGCGAAGGATTTGCAGCAGAAGATCATCGAGGTGGTGAGGGGTTTGGAGGAGGCTGAGGTGAGGGATCTGACACGATTACTGGCAGACCCCAGGGGTTTTAAGTGATGACCTATGGATGAGGGAATTTTGCGAGGGCCAGCATCTCTTGGAGAAATTCTACTGAAGGAAACCCCTGGGGTCTTTATACTAAAGAAGGAGGACACATGAATAACGAAGAACGTGCGTTTCCATTTATCCGCTTAAACGAGCGGGAGAGCAAACCACGGAAACGCGGCCTGACGGAGATCCGCGGGCCGTACTACACACCGGTTGGCAAGCGCTATCTGGAAGATGTTTTGGAGACGGTGGGGGCATATGTCGACATCTTCAAGTACGCCGGAGGCTCTTTCAGCCTGATGCCGCGCCGGGCCGTGCGTGAATTGAACGACACGTGCCACAAGCACGACGTGCTGGTGTCCACAGGCGGCTTCATCGAACGCGTGCTGGCACAGGGTCCGGAGACAGTGGGTCTTTACTTGAAAGAGTGCAAGGAGCTGGGCTTTGACATCGTGGAGGTCTCGAGCGGCTTCATTACCATCCCCGTCGACGATATGGTACGCCTGACGGAGGAGGTGCAGAAGATGGGATTGAAAGCCAAACCGGAGATCAACATCCAGTTCGGGGCGGGCGGGGCCAGCAGCGTCGAAGAGCTGGAATCGGAAGGCCTGCTCGACCCGGGCAAAGCCATCAAGGAGGCCAAGCGTCACCTTGAAGCCGGGGCCTATAAGATTATGGTTGAGTCAGAGGGGATCACGGAACAGGTCCGCACGTGGCGCACGGACATCAGCGCCCGGATTGCCGATGAGTTAGGCATTGAGAATATCATGTTCGAGGCCTCCGACCCACCGGTGTTCGCCTGGTATATCAAGAACTTCGGTCCAGAAGTGAATCTATTTGTGGATCACTCCCAGATCGTCGAGCTGGAATGCATGCGCTCGGGCCTGTGGGGAACGGCTGATCTGTGGGGTAAGGTGCTTACGTATAAGGGTTAGGGATCAGGGATTAGGGACCAGGGTTATTCGTGGGAACGGCCGTTGCCGCGGTCCGGATCTTCTCCAATCAGATCGATATTCGCTCGTTGCAGAAAATCCTCGGCGGTCAAGGGCAGGGATGAACCCAAGATCGCCAGAAGATCGTCGAGCGAAATCCCTTCCAAATCCCTCTCGAACGCATCTCCACTCTTTACTTTCACCCGGCTCCCATCACCCGCGACCGCGACAATCCCGACGCGAGGGTAAAGAGCCGGCAATCCATGCGCGTATCCAGGTAACCCGCCATTGGGCAACAGGGTCACCACCACCCACTGGGGGCGAGTGCGGTCAATGATCTCCGACAAGTGAGACAAATTGCTGACCTCTGCGACAACTTCGAGGTCCAAGCGCTTGAGAAAAACGCGCTTGAGCATCTCCCGAAGAAGACGAGGCTCATTCGCCAGGATTATGCGGATGTGTTCTTGTTCGTGGAAAAATTGTGAGCCACTCACCTTCATTACCTCCAAGTAAAAGATAGCATGGTAAAGAAGGCACGTCCATATATCGGGATACACAAAAGGGATATAGATTTAGATATAGTTGGGAGCGCCCGGAAATTACCGATACCAAACCTCCCGAAGGTCAGAGGTCTCTCTTGCAGCGCGGATAGCGGCGCCTGGCAGAATATTGTCCGGTCAAGTTATGGTAAAACCTTCGGGAGGTGGGCCGGGACTCGGGCAAGGCTACAAATTCGAAGAGGGCGGCTGGCCTTCCGCAATGATCGTCCAGTACGCGGCCGCATCATGGCGGCTGTTGACGTTGAGCTTGTCCAGAATGCTATGAACGTGATTTTTTACCGTACCCACCTCGATGAACAGGCGATCGGCGATCTCCTGGTTGGTCAGGTTCTGGCCAATCAACTGCAGCACCTCTCTTTCCCGGGGAGTCAGATTGGCACTTTGCGGGAGGCGCCCGGCTTCTTCAAATAATTGAGATAGCTCGGAGACTCGGGAGATCAGAGCAGAGGCGATTTCCGGAGATACTAAAGCCTCTCCGTTATGCACAGCTCGGATGTGTTCCAGCAATTCTTCAACCGAATCATCCTTTAGCACGTATCCAGCCGCGCCGGCCTCTACATATTGGATGATCTCCGCCTGTGACTCTGCCAAGCCCATGACCATGACCTTCACCGAGGGATAGGATTCAGTGACAAGCCTAGTGAGGCTCAAGGCGCCACCGTCCGGCAGATGGGTGCTGACCAAGATGAGGTCGCTGTCACCAACATGCGGCAGCGCCTCCTTCAGGGCAGAAGCCGTGCCGATAACCTGAATGTCAGTCTCATCCTCCAACAGAGCAGCAATGATGTTGCAGAGGAGGGGTGTCTCGTGTAGAAGAAGCAAACGGATCATAAGAGATGCTTTCCGTAGATATACTATGCTCGCAAGGCAAATGAGCCATCAAGAAGATTAAATCAATCCAAGAATCCAGAAATCAGGGCCTGCCACTTCGAGCGGGAAGGCATCTTTGTCCCGCCGAAGCTGAAGGACCAAAAATATTATAAATCATTCGGGATTAATATGGAGACTTTTGGGGGTCCTCTGGGGAGATTTTATTTGGATAGTGTACGCGCATTGGCGAGCGGAATCCGCCGTACACTACCGGATTCCGCCCGCCTCAGCTTGCTGCATCCAGGCAGCTGGTTAATAGCGGAAGATAGCCGCGACTTCGGCATCCGCAGGCATTCTATCCGGTTCAAGGGCATAGACGACCCCATTATTCAGGAAAGTCTGCACCGCGGCAAGATCGTAAAGATCTTCGTCGCCAGGCTCATGATGGGGATGCAGGGTGACGGTATTGGAATCAGGGTCAAAAGTACCCCATTGCTGCAGGTTAAGGGCGAGGAACAGCTCGTCGACGCGCTCGAAATAAGCCGCTGAGACGATCTCCCTAATATCGGACGAGGCCTGCTCGCTGGATTGGCCCGCCAATTGCCGGTAGCGGGAAGCA
>DASQQR010000035.1:0-9072 GCA_035643335.1 Anaerolineales bacterium | reverse complement strand
CGAGGCTCAACAGGAGCGCCAGCAGGATGACCTGGAGCCGGCCGCGGCGAAAATCCGGCATCTATGTCGAACTACCCCTCAACCAGGCCGCGATCTTGCAGCAGATCCAGCAGCTGCTGGTAGCTGATCCCGTGTTGGCGGGCGATGCGAGCCGCGTAGCTGCGGCCGAGAGGCGGCCCGAACACGATCCGGTAGCTATATTCGCCATCATAGATGGGAACGCCCGAGTCACCGGCCTCGACCGGCGAAGCCACCATGCTCACGATGCGGCTATCGCCCTGGGTATCCGCATTCAATTTACCCACGGAAGCGGCCAGTTCGTGCAGGTGGGTGGTGAAAACCGCTCTTACGCCGATCAAGCGCAAGATCCTTACGATGTCCTGGGCCAGGTAAAGGCTCTCTCCAGGATTGGTGCTGAAGAGCGATTCGTTGAGCAGGATCAGGCTGTCTGCAGTGGCCTGGCTGATGATCCGGCGGATGCGCTGGCTTTCCTCGCCGAAACGCCCCAAACCCAGCTGCAGCTGCTCTTCCAGGGGGTAGTGAGTGAAAATGTTGTCTACCAGGCTGAGGCGGGCCCGCTTTCCGGGGACGAACAGCCCGGCCTGCGCCAGGATCTGAGCCAATCCGATGGCCTGCATGTAGGTGGTCTTGCCACCCCGGTTGGGTCCGGTCAGGATGATGATGCGGCCTTGTGGGCCCATGCAGACGTCATTGAGCACAATCGCTTCAGCAACATCAGGCGTGGGCTGCGCCTCTCCCAGGTACAGTGCCAGGTCAATGTTAAAACAGCCTTCGATCTGGCAAACGCGCGCTTCCTGCGGGGCGATCTCGGGCTTGCACATAGGCAGATCGCAAGCCTTCATGGTACGCATCAGAGTGACTGCTCCGCTGTAAAAAACCAAATCCGGATAGAGATTTAACAGGAAGGTGCTGTTAAAACTGACGTACTTCTTCAGTGCTTTGGCGATGGGCTGAGTGATTTTTTCCAGGATTTCCGAAAGGTCTCGGAAAAGAGGCACCATCATCGGCTCGGCGCGTCTGGCGGGCTGGCCTGACATCGGCACGCCGATCAAATCTGGTCCCTCCCGGATATAGGGCAAGCCATGCAGGGGAGCAATGCCGTGCCATCGCGAATCATTCTTGCCGACAAGGCGTTTCAGCAAGGAGGAGGCGGTGAATCGTTCTTTATTCACGGAGATTAGCGTGGCCTCCTCGGGCCGGAGATGCTCATCCAGGTTGATTCCGATGGTAATACTGGCGCAGGAGCGCAGTTCCGCCATCAGATCCGGCAGTTCGCGGATCAATTCTTGAAAGGAAGGATCCTGCGAATATTGTTCGACCATCCCTTTTAGGGCGCTCAGACCTGAGGAGGTCAGATCCGCAGACACCGTCTCGAAGGCCAGCTGCAGTGTAGTCATGCATTCCACCAGGATTTCTAGTTCACCTGCCCGGTGGATAACCTCATACAATGAGGTTTTGGTGTTGTCTGGGCGGTACGTGAAAAAGCGCAGGCCAGTGATTTGGAACAGGAGCTGCTTGAAAGCCTCGACCAGGTTGGGATGGCGCAGCAAATCATCGATGATCTCTTGCCGGTAGCGGATCACGGTCGCATCTTGGCATAGGGTCAGCAGGGTCTGGCGCATGGATTCGCGCTGTTCTTCCTGCTCACAAGAAGCAGCGATGACCTTCTCCACTTCCAGGTCCCTGACCGCTTGCGGATTCAGGGTTTGATCTGAAATAGCGGCAGTCCCTTCAGGCCACAGCAAACGAAAATTATCTAAGAAGGTTTTCATCATGGCGTTCTCGAACAAGCCTTCCTGAAAGTCGCCCAGTTCTCTGGGCTACTTTTTAGTGTTTACTCTTCCTCGACAATCATTACATTATAACGGGAACTATAGGCCAATACGAACCTTGGGACTACCCGATTGACCGCTCGAATTGTTTAGGATGATCAAATGCCCATAATAATATGCGCCACCGTGAAATAGATAAACAGCCCGGTGGCGTCCACTAGGGTACTCATCACCGGTCCTGATACCACAGTCGGATCGATCTTCAGGCGGGCAGCCAGAATGGGCAGCAAAGCACCCAGCGCGTTGGACCAGATGATGATCGTAAATATGGCCAGAGATACCGTTAGGGCCAGCCCCTGGTTGGAACCCCAGGTCAGCGCCCGCAGGTAGGCGATAACCGACATCCCCATACCAAGTAATAAACCCACGCGCAGTTCGTGCCAGAGCGAGCGCAGGGCGTCTCCAAGATCGATGTCTCCCACTGCCAGGGCGCGAATGATTGTGCTGGTGGTTTGCGATCCGGCGTTGCCTCCCGTTCCGATCAGCAGGGGGACGAAGAAGGCCAGCGCGACCACCGATTCGAGTTCCCCTTGAAAGTGGCGTAAAACCGTACCGGTGAGGCTTTCGGTCACAAAAAGCAGGAGCAGCCATCCAATCCTCTTGCGAGTGACAAATGTGATGCGGGTGCTCAAGTAGGGTTGGTCCAGCGGCTGAGCACCACCCAGGCGCTGGATGTCCTCGGTAGCCTCTTCCTCGAGCACATCGATCACATCATCGATGGTGATCACGCCAAGCAGGCGGCCATTTCCATTCACTACTGGCAGCGCTACCAGATCGTAATGCTTCATGAGCCTGGCGCACTCCTCCTGGTCCGTGCCGGCTGCGACGGAGATGACTTGTGGATCCATGATATCGACGAGCAGGGTGTGTGGTTCGGCCACGATGAGCTGGCGCATGCTGACAACCCCGACCAGCTTCTCCTCGCCATCCACCACGAAGAGATAGTAAGCCGCTTCGGTCTCAGGCTTCCACTGGCGGATAGCCTCGATAGCCTCTGCGGCTGTCATTTTGCGGCGCAGCACCAGGAAATCGGAGGTCATCAGCCCGCCCGCGCTGTCGTCCGGGTGGAGCAGCAATGGCCGGACTTCCTCGGGTTTTTCTAATCCCGCCAGGATCTCTTCTGCTTGACGGTCGTCAATATCTCCGAGCAGATCTGCGGCTTCATCCGGCTCCATCTCCTTCACAATAGGGATGGCGTGGCTGGAAGGCAGAGCGCCGACAAGCTCGGCGGCCTCTTCATCGTCCAGGTCTTCCAGGATATCGGCGGATGTAGATGGGTCGAGTTGGGGGAGTAATACAATCTTGGCTTCGTCATCCAGTTCATTAAAGACGTCGGCCTGGTCGGGCCCGCGCAGGGTCTCCAAGATTTGGATGGCGGAGTTCAGGTCATCCTGTTCCAGAGCATATTGGATCTGCTCTAGAACTGTGTCGATGTTAAAGTTGGTCATAACCACCTCCGGGGCAAACACCCCGCAGGTGGGAGAGGCAAGCGCTTATCGGCCCTCGGGGGTGTTCGCCAATTCAGAAATTAGCGAGTGATGTATTAAGGGTTCCCGATCACCGGGAGGCTTTTCATCCATACAGTCCCTACCTCGTGAAAATTGCTTGTGAACTTTCTCCCGCTCTTCCGCTGTCAGCGGGATGGGACCGGGGCTTGGTGGGTTGCGGGCGTGCGTAGCACGCCCGCAACCCACCAAGCCCGCCCCTTTTCCATTATACTGCCGAATGAAATTTGGCGGGAGGGAGTTTAATTCGAGACTGATCCCTATTTGACATCACTTCCGATCTGTGCTATTATGATAATCCAGACCAAAATCATCCACTGGAGGGATTGCGATGAAAAGACACCGTCGGATCGCCGCTCTAATTCTTATCATGCTTATGGCGATGACCCTGTTTTCTGTAACAGGAGTCATGGCACAAAGCAGCCAAGCGTGTTGGGGACAGGCCACAAAAGTGTTCGCTCAAACGGGAGCAATGGGCGAACATGCAAGCCAGCAACCCACCCCGCGCCTTGGCCTGCGAAACCTGGCACGCTCGCTCTATGAGCAAGGAGTCCTCCCCGATGACTCAATACAGGCCTTGGGCGCGTTTGTGGCGACTGAGCTTGGTCTGTCAATTGAGGCATGTCAGTAGGCAAATGCACGTATCAAATTCTTGCCGGGCGAGTGGGACGATTTCCTGGCTCCGATAAGCCCCTCTAATTTCGCTCGCTTAGGCGAAGATCGGGTCGGCGAGTACCCTCACTCTACGGGCCAAATCTCATTTTGTGCTACACATCTGTAGTATTTCTGCAGACCCAAGCGACGGGCCTTGGGATTGCTTCAAACAACTTAGTCTTCTCCGGTGAAAGGCACGAAGACTCTAGCTTGGTTGCTGAATCAAGATTGGGCGTTTTTAATTTAATCCTGTTCCTCTACTATACGGTGATGTGCACTTTCAGCCCACCCACCTCGGATGGCCTTGTTCCGAGCAGTGACGTTAACCGCACCAGCGGCTAATCGCTGGACAGGTAAATCCAAAATGGCTCACCCCGAAATAAGGATCGGGGTGAGCCATTTATTTTTGGGCGTTCGATCTCGAAAACTACTTGCCAGAATTGCAATCAAGGGCTAATTTTGCTGCATAGATCTGGTGCTGGCGGTGTCACTGACCAAATGAGCGGAGCCTCCGGTACTTACGGCGCAATTGTCTTATTAACAATTACACACCGATCGCATGACATTAACACCATTTGTCAACGGAGAATTGCCCTTGAAGAATACCTTAATTTATGTCATAATTGCCGAATTCTAGGGTCTGTACTTATCTGAGAATCGCTGTTAAACCAGATATTTCAACTTGGACAAAAGAACCACCGGAGGAGCATCGCCATGGACATCATCCGAGTTTCTGGTTCATCCCAAACTAGCAAGGTTGCGGGCGCTATTGCGGGGGTCATGCGGGAGAGAGATCATGTTGATGTGCAAGCCATAGGAGCACGTGCAGTAAATCAAGCAGCTAAGGCCATTACTCTGGCTCGTACTTTCTTGGAAGAAGATGGCATTGATATTGTTTTCGTTCCTGAATTGGTGGGCGTTAGGATTGACGACAAGTTACGTACTGCCATGAAGTTCTCCGTTCAGCGCAGAGTCTGATCTTTCTGTTCAGCCAATGTTTCTCGAAGATGTGAACTTTTTCATTTATTGGTGTCACAATGATGGTCGCCCTGGCTGTCCCAGGCCGCCGCGTTCGATGAGGGCCTGGTCCGCACCACCCGGTCAACGGCCAGGGACTCACGCTCGCCGTTCTACGCGCGGATCGAACCTGCGCCTCCTCACGTCTTCCGCGACGGCCAATAGGCCGCCATCGTCTTGTATCGCGATCTCGGCTGTGTGCTGGCGGAATTCAACCTGCTATTGTTCTTGGACGCGCCTGCGGTGTTCAGATGCCCACCCACAGAGCAAGGCGCCTCTTTCTGGCATCTGCAACGTGGTCCACTGCAGCCACTCGAAAACCACCAATATGCATTTAGTCGAAACGCCAAAGTCGAAATCGTTGCCCGAGTCTCGGAGGGAGATCCCGGCAAATTTTAGATCACCTATTCTGAGGCGATAATCCGTGTGTTTGAGGGTCCCCGACGCAACCAGATCCGATAAGTGGCTGAGATCTTTTCTTGCGGACGATATCATTCCGTTGGTTCTAAGAGAACTGCTGTTCCCCGCTATACGCCCCGAAGCGGCCCAAAACAAAAACTGCATCTCTCCCCTGTGGCAGTTTCAGCGTTCTGAGAGATCTGCAGTTCGATTTCAGTCGGGGCGCTGGGATTTGAACCCAGGGCCTCTTGCACCCCATGCAAGCGCGCTAGCCGGTCTGCGCCACGCCCCGCTAGTTTTCAGATTATAGCGCGTTCCGAAGGATAAGGCAAGCTGGGTAAAAAAAATGGGCCAGTTCTTTGCAAGGACCGGCCCGGTTGGGAAGGAGGAATAGACAACCTGTTTCGATGCGTAGGAGAGATGTCAGTGTAAGGTAGCAGTGTTGTACGGCTGTTTATTCCCTAAGCTATTGAGGAGTTGTTGCCTTCCGTCGTAAAAATTGACCAGCGAACGACCAATTTACGTGGACTATCTTATCCCTGTCTTCGCTGTAACGATAGTGACAAATGCCTAGAATTCTTACGATAAATGTCATATATCTGCTAGATGACTTAAGGGGATAAATTATAATTTCCCCCATGCGCTTATTCCTGCTGGTGTTAATAATCCTCCCGGCATGCAGCCCATCGCTTTCTTCGGCAGACCTCCCCGCTGAGCCAGCCGCTACTGCCTTGGCCGAGCCGGCCCCGGCGCGGTTTTCTGCTCAAACGCCAACCATCACTCAATTAGCAGCACCGGAGTTGATTCCTACAAAAACGATCCTGGCCCAGAACGCACCGGCTGTAGCTGTCCAACCTTCCATTCTTCCGGCTTTTCGACTTTGCTCCCCGCTCAGCCTCCATCCGCTAAGCGAACTCCCCCAGATCATTGGCGATCCCTACGACCCGCCCCCGCCGGGCCGGGAAGAGCGCCATCACGGCATCGATTTCGGTTATTATCATTATCGCGATCGCGATTCGATGCAAGGCGAGCCGATCCAGGCGGTACTATCCGGTGTGGTGGCCTCGGCGTTGGACGATCACTACCCCTACGGGAATATGGTTATGATCGAAACGCAGCAGGCTCTTTTGCCTGCAGATGTGGTCAACGCCCTGGGGTTTTCGCCGGGGGACTCGCTCTACGTGCTGTATGCTCACATGAACACCCCTCCTGAGGTCAACCTCGGCGAAACCGTGGAATCTTGCCAGCTCCTGGGAGAGGTGGGTATGACTGGGAACACCGAGCTGCCCCACTTGCACCTGGAGACGCGCCTCGGACCGGAGGGAACGGCCTTCAAGAGCATGCGGTTCTACGACACGCGCGCCAAGGTGGAAGAGATGGATGCCTACAAGCTGTGGCGCACCAGTGGCGTCTTTCGCCACTTCGACCCGATGAAATTGTTGTCTCTTCCTCTAGAGGCTTCGCCGCGCTTGCCGGCGCACCCCTAAATTAACACAACGGACACAAAGAAACATCACGAAGGACCACAAAGGATTCTAAAAAAGACCTCGTGCCCCAGGTATTACTTCATTCCCCACCGCCATAAAACTGATCACTGTCTACTGGATACTGATCACTTTTCACTGCTTACTGTTCACTTCTTACCGGTCACTAACGCGGCCTGGGCCCGTACTCCCCGTGCTCCAACCAGGCTCCCAGCGTGGCGCGGTAGAGGGCGCGCTCGAAGTAATCGCCATCCGGACGAAGCCCATCGTAGCCTCTCGCCAGCAAAACCCGCATCAGCGGCTCCAACTGCTGGGCGTAGTGGCGCATGCACGCCTCTGGATGGATGCCCGGCCAGGAGTAGCACGATACCACTGTGCGCCGATTTTCGGAAGCGATCGCCTCAGGCACGGTCTTCTCCCAGTCAGGGTCATCGGGGGTGAAGATATATTGATCCAGGTTTCCTTGGGGGATGCCCTCGATGCCGCGCACCACCGGCGGTTGGGCGTCCAAAGTGTACGGATCTACCGCCAGGTCGGTGATCACCGCGTGCCCGGGTAGCCAGGCAATCCATTCGTTGGGCACCACCGGCCTGGAGGGATCCCGGCGCTGGGTGGCGTCCACCAGGATATCGGCCTGGCGGAAAAGATTTTCCATTGTATCTGGCCGGTAGGTGACGTTGCGGCCAATAGAAACGGCCAACGAGCCCAGCCCGCCGGCCTCGATGTGATCGTTATTGCGCTCAATGTTCCCCAACTTGGTCGCGGCCTCCACCGCATGCTTCCCAATCATGCCCGTGCCCAGGATCAGGGAATGGATCGGGCCACCATCTGAACGCTTCAGTCCAGGCCAGCGCTTTTCCAGTACCTCAAAAGCTGCTTCCAGGCCGTTCCAGGCCACCGCTTTCATATTTTCCACCAGGCGGATGTTGGTGTCATCCACGATGCTGTCCAGGGAGATGGCCTTTATGCGGGAGTTCTTCAGGATTTCCACCCGGTTGGGGCGGGTGGGGTAGTGCAGCATGGAGATCAGTACGCTACCCGGCCTGATCATCTGGAATTCTTCCACGGTGGGCGAGCGTAAAACCATCACCACCTCCTCATGGAAGGCCTCCTTCCGCGAACACATGTGCACAGCCTCATCTCCCCCACGGTAATCATCAAAGCTCAGGCCAGACTTGGATCCATACCCCTCTTCGATGCATACCTGTGCGCCTAGTCCGGTCAGGAGATGGATGAATTCGGGTAAGAAGACGCGCTTCTCGCCGGCCTCTTTCATCATGCGCGGGAGGCCGATGGAAATACGGGCGTTCACGAATTGTTATTCTCCTCGGAGATTTGCTCGAACTCACCCGTCCAGCGCGACAACATCGCCCGCGAAATGGCGCGCTCAAAGAACCTGCCTTGCGGGTTGATGTTCCCCACGCCGCCCCTCTCGACCAGGGTTCGCATTATGGGAAGGATTTGCCGTCCATAGAGCAGCATGCATTTTCTGGGGTAAATCCCAGGCCAGGAGTAGCAGGATACCGAATGGCGCCGGTGAGTCGTATCGATGCAATCGGGCAGGAGATCGAAAGCCGGGTCATCCGGCGTGAAGGTGTATTTATCCAAATTGCCTTGGGGGATTCCTTCGATGCCTTTTACGTAGGGCGGATCTGCACTACAGTTGTATGGGTCCACTGACAGATCCAGCAATACGGCATGATCAGGTAAGTAAGCTACCCAGGTGTTGGGGATCACTGGTCTACTGGGGTCGGGGCGCTGGGTGGCGTCGACCAGTACGTCCGTGCGCCGCAGGATCTCCGCCATGATCTTTTCATGCGGGGTGACGTCGTGGTCCACTACCGTGACCTGGACACCAGGGATCCCGTTGATGGCCATGTGCCTGCGGGTAGACTCGTCGCCGTAGCGGATAGCGGCGTGGACTACGTGAGTCCCGACCGCGCCGGCGCCCATCAAGGTCACCTGGATGGGACCACGCTCCGGACTGCCAAACCCCGGATCCGGGTAGGTAGCCTGTAGTACTCGGAAAGCGATTTCGATACCATTCCAGCCAACCGCGCGCAAGTTTTCGACCAGGCGCCGGCCGCTGTCGTCCTTCACCGAGTCCAGCGAAATGGCCTCGATCGCCAGTGATTTCAGGAATTCGACTCGCTGCGGGCG
>DASQQR010000034.1:0-14202 GCA_035643335.1 Anaerolineales bacterium | reverse complement strand
CCCTGTCCAACCCGTTGGGTAAATCCCCAGCATGACGGGCAGGCCATTACCTCCACTCCTAAAATTCGATACCGTAAGAGGGAGGAATATTTTTTTACTGGAAGCCACTTCGCCAGGCTGGGCTGGCGCTGGCCCATCTCCGCTCTCTAAGTACGGTATTCGACCTGCTGCTCCTGCATCCGAACTGAAACCCAATGTGGCAACACAAATAAAACTCAGCGCCGAGAAAGCCGCCATGATCCCTTTAATTCTAGAAACTCGAGTTATTCCAAAGCACCTCTGCATTCATAACCTCGATCGGAGTTCATTACGTCGGAATCGCCTTGTTGTACGGAATATTACCGATCTCTTACTCTCGATACAAGGTTACTATAGTACTATTTTTTACGATCTTTCAGAATTATTAGGATAAAATATGCTTTATGCAATAAAATCTGCAAATATGCGCTGAGCCCGATCCTATCAGAAAGAACAGAGGAGAACCTCAGTTATTCGGTTGTGCTTGCGATTTGACTCCAGATGTTGAAAAGAACGTTTGAAGGGTCGAAACATTAAACCCATCAAATCTTAAGAGATCCAGCAATATCTCGTGAGCTAAGACTTTAACACAGACTGAAAAGCGCATTTATATTGCTGAATCATGCTTTCCACGGAGTATGACTTTATCGCCTGTTTTCTAATTTCAGAGCGCCTGGCAGTCCACTCAGAACGATCCTTAATCATTCGGGACATCGCCCTGATCAAATAATCGGTATTTCGCTGGTTTGTCTGCCACATTGCTTTCGTGAGTGAATCCCAGTTCAATTCAAGTGGTTCACCAGCGGGGTTCGGTATGACCATACCGCGCTCATGGTCCTCCCCAACCAGCTCGGCGGCACTTCCACAATCGCTGTGGATCAACGGCAGACCAGCATGTACCGCCTCGGTAGCTGCCAGACTCCATCCCTCGTAGAAAGAGTTGATGACAAAGACATCCGCCGCCGATAAAAGTAAATTCGAATCCTTCCGGAACTCATAGAGGAGGATCTTAACTTTTGATCTTAATTTCTCCCGATAAGCCTGCAAATGCTTATAGTATTCTGAATTAGATACATCGCCAGCGAACATTAGCCTGGCTTCCGGAAAGGCTTGGGCTATCCTTTCGAAAGCCGCCATCAACCCAAGTTGATTTTTCCTCCCGTCGTAACTTGCGAGGTTCAAGAAAATAAAGTTGCTTTCCGGTAACTCCAACCTTCTACGCGCGGCGGCCTGATCAATCGGAGTTATCGAACCAGTGTCAATACCATTGGGGATAACGGAGATCCAATCCTCCGAGAAAGCATAATTATGCTTCAGATAATATTTCTTAACTAATTGACTGACCGCGATTGCGTGTGAAAAGTAGCGGCTGCGTCGTCTCTCTACTTCCCATCCCTCTTCATCCATCCAGACGTACATGTTATGGATATTCTCAATAATAGGGATGCCCAGTTCAGCAGCAACCTTCAAGAATTCCACCCCTGCCCAATGAGAGTTCACCAGGTTCGGTCGTTCCTTCTGCAATATCTCTCTCATCCGGCGCGGGTTACCACCCGCGCTGTATACTCGAATGCCTTCGCTTTGTAAGCGATCAGCAACCTCTCCGCCAGTATCAACACATATGATGAAGGTATCAAAATTAAGGTCGGACAGGAGTCGTCGCGCAAGTTGAGCCACAACCTCTTCTAAACCACCTCTTCTGAGAGAGTCCACGGCCAAAGCACACTTTATAACCTCACCGTTCTTTATAACGGCTGGTCGCCAGGAGGCTGGACTATAAATAGGTGCTGGCTTCGTGCCAAAGTCTGGCCTCGAAACTGCCCAATCCTGGGTAATTGCATCCGCATATTTAAGCAACTGAGACAACCTGGAAACCGGGGTCCAGATGTTCAAATATTGGTTTAATACCTGCTTATCAATGGATTGATGATTGAGCGACCTGATGAAATTGAGGGATTCGCCAAAAGATTGATAGCGGTATTGATACGGAGCGGGTATCAAATTCGTGTGTTGTGGTACAAGCAGCGGCCTTGCAGCAGTATAGGCAAGGGCTAATTGAGACAGATAATCGTGTTCGGATATATCATCCAGAAATAGCGGCAACCAGAATGAGTCAAAACAAGCGTAAATATGATAGGAGTTTTCTTGTGCTCTGGGACCTAAATAGACTGCATTTTCCAGTCCATTCACGATTTCTTGAGCCAGAGGGGCATGATCTGTCGACGCTTCGCCTAAGAAAACAAAAAACGCTCCCGGATTCTTCGAAATCACCTGACGTGTGGCAACAACATCTACGGGCAAATTAGCCAGCCTACAATGACAACCGGTAACAATGCGATTCCCGACCCGAGGAAACTCCCAGGGATCTCTCTGATGCTCTCTTGCCTTTAATGCCAATGGGTGAATCGATATACCTTTCCACAGGTGTAAGGTCTTCCATTGGTTTGATCGTGCAGAACGCCAGACAAGCTGCCAATTTTCGGGGAGATTTCGCACATAAATAGGATCGGAAGTGTCAGCGATCGCTGATATGAAACGGAGTTGCTTGGCCTTGGACTCACGCCCCATCCTCTCAAAGTGCAGATCAACCGGCAATTGGGCAGCGATTCTCGCCAATGAATCCTGTTCACCCTTGGGCAAGGACTTGTCAATTACTAAGCCCCATCGTCTTTGTGCAAATTCCCTCCGCTCCGCTTCGTAAGCAACGAATTTATCCAGGCGCTTAATATGTCTGTCGCGCATTTCGTCATTAGAGAGAATCTCGTGGCTCATAGTTCGAGTATGCACTCGATAATAGTAAAAGGGCACATCATTCCCGATATGGTAGAGAGGACCAGTTTTCTGCAGCCTCAGCCAAAAGTCATAATCCTCCAATCCACGCAAATCATCCGCAAAATACCCCTCCAACACGTGGGCTGCCTCGCGACGATACAGGAAACATGCATTAATGTAATTATCTGCCTCGAAACCCAAGGGACGAGCATCTCTATAAAAACGCATCACTTCCGGCCGGCTGGGATCTTGATTTTGAGGCCGATAATCGCTTCCCCGCAGGGGTACTCCCTTATCATCGATCAAAACCACGTCTCCATAGACCAATGCGGCTTCCGGATGGGAAAGCAACTCATTAACCATGATTCCGAGCGTGTCGGGCATCATTAGATTGTCAGACGAGGTCCAGGTAATGAAATCTCCACGAGCATATTGGTGTGCATGCGTCAAAGCCCGAGGCAGTTTCTGATTAGGTTGCCGAAGGATACTCACACGCGGGTTGTTTACGAAGTGCTTTAAGACAGGTTCGATGTCATCTGTTGACCCATCATCCAAAATGATCAGTTCGAAATTCGGGTATTTGCTGGACAAGACACTGCGCGCTGCCCCCGCCAACATGTCTGTGTGATTGTAGACAGGCAAAATAACAGACACCATTGGCCAGGGAAAACGCTCCGGAAGAGCGGGTATTACTGAGGGCCGTTCTGAAGACATCACGGGGCCAATTTGCCCTTCGGCCAGCCCAAATAGAATCGGCTCATCCTTAGGTTCAGCCCTGCCCTCTTGAAAAGAGGCAATAATCGCCCGCCAAATATCGACCAACCGCGATGGTCTAAACTCACGCAAAGCATCGATCACACACTTGAGAATGCCCTCACGCCGGCTACCCTCTGGGATGAGAAAACGTCGAATGCGTAAAAGAAATTGAAGAAATGCCCAACCGTTACTTTCGTAAATATTCTCCAGCTCAGCGTTCAGCCAATTGATTGTTTTTTCTCGTTCTCCAAGTACGTCCCTGAGCCACATGGAGTCTTCCAACATTTGTCGCATCTGTTCCGCGATGAACTCAGGTCTCTGGGTATGCGGCACCCACTTTCTGTCCCACTTCACCTCAAACCTCTTCAGGTTTTTTTTGTAAATTCCCCAATAAAGGCTAGGCTCCAGTTGGGAAAAACTGGCGCTGCCCCAGTGGTGGATAAATACATCCTCGGCGCACAGAATTTTGTAACCTTTCGCTTTTAGTCGCAGCGCATAATCGTCATCCTCGAACATGCCGACCCCAAAGGACTCGTCCAGTGGGCCAACTTCCTCAAATACCGAACGGCGCAGGGCAACGCATTGAAAAGGCAGCATCCGGATTTCGAAGGCTTCTCCCTGGTGCGCCTGTGTGTATTTCGCTGCAAACTCGTCCATGCCCTCCAAATTCTGGTAATCCACCTCGATCTGGCTCTCATTTCCGGATGAATTAGTCACTGGGCCGACCATTCCGACCTTCTTGACTTGCAGGTGGCGGAGCAGGCCCGAAAGCCAACCTTTTGTAACCACGGTATCATTGTTGAGAAACACAAGGTGATCACCGGTCGCCTCAGCCGCACCAATATTGTTTCCACGTGCAAATCCTTGGTTGACTTTGTTGAATACTAGCCTTAGGTTCGAGTGCTCACCCGCGTACTTTTCCAGGAATTGTGGCGTGGTATCGGTCGAAGCGTTGTCGACCACAATTACCTCAAATTCTGACGCATCTGTTTTTCCGTATATGCTGTCGAGGCACATGCGCGTGTAATCGAGGTTATTGTATGTAAGTATGATGATACTTGCCTGAATTCCCATGGATTACTGGACTGATAGAACTCTTAGCAGAATGCTCTGCGTTATTTTTCCAACCAAACCAAGCATTGTTATCTCAATTTTTGTAGCACTGACTTCAGCGCCTGCTCACGCCTACTTCCTTCGGGTACGAAAAATCGACGAATTAACTGCATCTTTTGAACAAATGCCCAGCTGTTGCTCTTGTAGATATTATCCAACTCTGCCCGAAGCCGGGCAATTTCCTGCTCTTTCCGGATCAACTCAGGATTCAACTCAAGATATTGCTCGCGCTGCCATGCATATAACTGTTTTAGAGCCTTGATCATAACCTCGGTGGATTTCGACTTTTTACTTCGTTCGATATTCGATGGAGACAGCGCCTGAGCGTACACTTCTGGCCATTGGTGGGCGTGCTGAGAAAGCAGCCATTCCCGCTTTACGGTTTCCAGAGCGCGCATTCCCAACTTAGACCGAAGGTCGGGGTCTTCGATCAGACGTACAAGATTTTCCTCCCATTCATCCAGCGTGGCAGCCAGGAAGCCATTTATTCCATGTTGAACGACCGATTCAAAAGGCGCGACTCGGCTGTAGACCCCTGGTATTCCCCGCGAGCTGTATTCTAAGAATTTAATTGGGCTCTTACAGCGATTGAACTGACTATCTATAAGTGGCGCGATAAAAATATCACATTGTTGATGGGAAAAAAAGGCCGCGAATTCAGCATAGTCATTCATATGAAGCGGAATCCATTCCACCCGTGGATTAATCCGGACGGTTTCCGGGGGTTGTCCGCCCCAAAACTTGAGATAGATATTCTCACCAAATCGTTCTATAAGGTGCAGTAATACGGGAGAGACTTGTTCTAAATCCGGCAAATGGGTATTTGAACCCATATACCCTACAACGACCGGCGGATTTCCGGCATTTTCAGGAGATGCGTCCAGAGGCCAGAGAGCGTCCTCGAGATAATTCGGTAGCAACCAGGTGTTGGGATTTAAGGAGCGCAAATACTCGCACAGTTCTGGATTGCTAGCCGTGACCGCATCCGCCTCCAATATCGCCTCCAACATCGGGAATAAAGCTTTCGTATAGTTGTGAATAGCACGGTCAGGGTGTTCCTCCGGCAAGTCCAGCAGCAAATCATCAATTTCAAAAATGATGGGCTTTCCCTCAGATCTGGCCAATGCCACGATTTGCTCATAATCTTGATAGTGTTCAGGAAACTCACGCTGAATCAGTACAACCTCGCCTAGAGATACCCGCTCAGGATGAATATCCTCGATCACATTGCCGCGTATCAATTCCAGACCTGCTCGCTGGAGTGGTCCTACAATTCGCATGACTGCTATGGCGTGTTCCCAAGGGTAGGAAGTATAGGCTACAACGCCCCGCGGGGGCCTATTATTCAAGGTGGATTCCGTTTGAACAGCGCAGACGGGAGAATTCGGATTTTGGGCTAAGAGGCCTGCATCGCCAACCGCAAGGCATCCTCCCACCTGGGCAACCGTAAGCCAAAAGTTTCTGAGAATTTCTCACAATTTAACGCCGAGTAAAGCGGCCGCCGCGCAGGGGTCGAAAAATCGGAGCTCAGCGCAGGTTGGACTTCCTTAATCGTCTGTTCCTTGGGACGGGGATCCATGCGGAGAATTACCTGAGCCCACTCCAGCCGGCTGGCAACCCCGGATCCAGCCAGATGATAGATACCACGCCGTTCCCGGATCAATCCCTGTACTGTACCGCGGGATCCTTGGGCCAAAAAATGCGCGCTGATTTCTGCCAACATCCGGCACCAGGTGGGATTGCCAATCTGGTCCGAAACAATCCTCAAGGTCTCTTGACTGCGCGCCCACTCTAAGGCTTTTGTGACAAAGCTGTCCCGGCGCAGGCTGTAAACCCAGCTCGTCCTCAAAATCAGGTAACTGCCCCCTGCATCCCTGATAGCTTGCTCGCCCGCCAATTTACTATGACCATATATATTTACCGGGCTTGGCTCGTCTTCTTCCAGGTAAGGTTGGCCTTTAGTACCATCGAACACGTAATCGGTAGAATAGTGCATCAGCGCCGCATTCAGGTTTAACGCCTCTTCGGCCAAAACACCCGGCGCGCGACCATTTATCGCCATGGCGAGTTCTGGTTCGCTCTCCGCACGATCCACAGCAGTATAGGCCGTGGCGTTGACGATCACTTCCGGCTCAACCTCACGAATCGTCTTTCGGATGCTATCAGGTTGGGCCAAATCTATTTCAGGGTAATCAAGTGCAATCACCTCGCCGAGCGGCAGCAAGGTGCGGTTTAACTCCCACCCCAATTGACCATACTTACCCAGGAGGAGAATCTGCATGGTCTCTACCTGCGATGAAACGGCAATTCTTCATCCACCAGGCGCAGTAAATATGTCCCATATCGGTTATTGTCCATCTCCTGGGCCAGATGGCGAAGTTCGTTCTTGCTGATATAGCCTAATCGGTAGGCAATCTCCTCTGGACAAGATATCATCATGCCTTGGCGTTCTTCGACCGCCTGGACGAAGTTTGCCGCTTGAAGAAGCGATTCATGCGTACCCGCATCTAACCAGGCCACGCCGCGTCCCAGCGCCTCAACTTGTAACTGGCCGCGATCCAGATAGACACGATTCAGATCAGTTATTTCCAGCTCACCCCTGGCAGAGGGTCTCAGCTCTTGAGCGATTTCGATAACCTGGTTATCATAAAAATACATGCCTGGAACAGCATACTTGGAGCGAGGTTCGGCAGGTTTCTCCTCAATGTTTAGAGCACGCCCCTTATCATCGAACTCCACCACGCCATAACGCTCGGGATCCCGGACGGGATAGGCAAAGATCAACGCTCCCTCAACAAGTCCCGCAGCTTTGCGCAAGCTGGCCGGCAAACCCTGTCCGAAGAAAATATTGTCGCCCAGAATCAGGCAGACTGGGTCATCCCGGACAAATTCCTCGCCCACGCGGAAGGCATCTGCTAAACCACGCGGTTCAGCTTGCTCCGCATAGTCAAAGCGCAAATTCCACTGGCAACCGTCCTTTAGCAGAGCACGGAAGGCTGGCAACGCTTCCGGAGTGCTGATCACGAGGATTTCACGGATGCCAGCCAGCATTAACATGGAGAGAGGATAATACACCATCGGCTTATCATAGACCGGCAACAATTGCTTACTTACGCCAATTGTCAGCGGAAACAACCGGGTACCGCGCCCTCCAGCCAGAATTATGCCTTTCATAAATTACCCTCCTCGCATTTCATAATTGCGTGCCAACCAGTTCTGGTAATCGGCCTGCCGGCGGATGGCCTCCACCCATTCTGGGTGCTCCAGATACCAACTTACAGTTTTTATCAAGCCACTCTCCAGTGATTGTCTCGGCTGCCAACCTAATTCTCTCTTGATCTTCTCGATATTCATGGCGTAACGGCGGTCATGTCCGGGCCTGTCCTTTACATATTTTACGAGAGAAGCGTGCGGTGCATGCTTCGACTGGGGAAGAAGTTCATCCAGGATTTCACACAGGGTTTGCACAACGGTCAGATTGGTCGGCTGATTATCACCGCCGATGTTGTACGTTTCTCCAGGTCTCCCCTTTCTCAGCACGGCCAAAATTGCCTCACAATGATCCCCTACGTACAACCAGTCTCGGATCTGGCCTCCATCACCATATATTGGCAAGGGTTGCCCATCGAGAGAGTTCAGGATCATCAAGGGAATCAACTTCTCTGGGAATTGATGAGGACCATAATTGTTCGAACAGTTGGTGATGGTCACAGGTAATCCGTACGTGTGCTGGTATGCGCGCGCCAGGTGGTCGCTGGCAGCTTTGGAGGCCGCGTAGGGCGAATTGGGCGCGTAGGGTGTCATCTCCGAAAATGCAGGCTCTCCAGACGCCAAGGAGCCAAAGACTTCATCTGTAGAAATATGATGAAATCGTACATCCTCGACAGAGAATGATTGCTCTTCCAACCAATACCGCCGCGCAGATTCCAGCAAGGAAAAGGTCCCGTGCACATTGGTCTGGATGAACTGTTCCGGTCCCAATATTGAGCGGTCGACGTGCGTTTCTGCAGCGAAATGCACCACGGTATCGATCTGGTGGCCTCGCAAAAGATCCGATACCAGCGCCCGGTCACATATATCCCCTTTGACAAAGGCATGCCGGCCGGGATCAGGCAGATTTCTCAAGTTCTCCAGGCTGCCTGCGTAGGTTAGTGCATCCAGGTTAACGATGAAGACCTCAGGGTCTTCACCTAATAAATACCGTACGAAATTAGATCCAATAAAACCGGCCCCACCTGTAACCAATACAGTGCGCATAAGTGCTCCAGGCTAACGGTTCGCCCTGCAACAATATCGGGACGATTGAAATAGCCACCTATTCATATACTTCCGATTCACTCAGAAGTAGACCTCCAGCATCTTTTTTTGACAGAATGGGAGATTCACCGCTCACTAACGGCCAATCTATCCCCACCTGCGGATCATTCCAGAGCAGCGTCCGCTCCCATTCTGGCGCGTAATAATTGGTAGCCTTATACAAGACTTCCGCCCAATCACTTACGACATAGAAGCCATGCGCGAAGCCCGGTGGTATCCACAACTGGAGCTTGTTCTCCGCAGAAAGATAGTGCCCTACCCACTTGCCAAAGGTTGCCGACTTACGCCTCAAATCAACTGCTACATCAAAAACTTGGCCTACAACCACCCGCACTAATTTACCCTGTGCCTGGTGAATCTGGTAATGCATGCCCCGTAGAATCTTTTGACTCGAGCCAGAATGATTGTCCTGGACAAAATCTGTCGAGATGCCCGCCTCGGCAAAGATCTTAGCCTGGTAGACCTCCCAAAAGAAACCGCGCTCATCACCAAAAACCTCGGGCTGGATCACAATAACATCAGAGATTGCGGTGGGCGAGAATTTCATAAGCAGACAACCGATCAAACGAACTTTACTCTTCAATTGCACGAGTATACACTTAAGTCGCTCGAATAACCATAATCTGAACCGGAGAAACGATGAGCGAGTACGCATTGTTTTTTCGCGTATCCTTGCTCCAGCCGTGGAAAAATTCCTTCATGAAGCACCAAATAGTCTGGTTTATATTGGTTAATCGCCCAAATGGCTGCATCTTCATAGTTCGCGTCCTTACTGAATTGGGAAACGACCTGTGGCTGGATCAGTCCAGCAAAATCCACCATCGATCGATGCGAATAGTAACCTATGATTCCTACCTCCAGCGCACCCACGGTTGCCTCAGAAGATGTATGCTGATCCAGCCAGTCGCCGACGGCCTTATAGGCAACAAAGCGATTGTCAGAATCATGTTGCAGTTGAAACACACCAAATCCTTGAGATAAGAACAAATAACCAACTAGCATTAAAGGAAATAGGCCGGACAGCCCCCTCACGAACGTTGGCTGTAACCTATTTTGAGCAGGTTTAGTTTTGCCGATTCCTTCAACCCCCAACCCAATTGAAATCACAAATCCAGGGACAAGCGGAGCGTAATACCAGAAATACCGGGTTACTCCTAGAGCTGAATATGCCGCAAAATAGGTCACCGGCCATAATAGAAAAAGAGCCCAGCGCCGTTTCCGCAGGATAGCGGTGAACATGCCCAAGATAGCCAGGGCGGCTTCCAGCCAATAAATTAACTTATCGCCATAAGGTCTAATGATCGTCAAGAGTCCAGGGGCAAAACGCTGGCTGATGGCCATCAGTCCCTGTCCCTGTTTGGCGCCCAGAGTAGCGGGGATTGGCGACCCGAAATATATCCAGGCGAATCCAAACCAACCGCCCGTTAAAGCAAAAAAGACCAATAATGCCTTCCATGGAATCTTTCCGCGAACGTAGAGAAAGTAGTGGAAGGCCAGCAACAGTGGTACCAATATACCGTCCGGCCTACCAAGCACCGCCAATCCACTAAATGCCGCCGTCAATTCGTAATTTCGCCGGGCATAAAAAGCAAAAGCGCCTAAACAAAACGCCAGGTATAAAGGTGTTTCTGAGCCCAGAGTTAAAAGCAAAAGAGAAAATGTCGGGTAAATGAGCAGAGCAATCCATCCAACAAGCGGAGAATTCCATGATTTCGCCAGATCCCACAGGAAAAAACCACCTAATGCTAAGCCAAAAGATCCCAGCAGAATTGCTAAGTGCGGCAAATCACTTGAAAAAATAGATAAGAAAGCCAGCAACAACGTAAATAGCGGTGTTGTTGTACTTAATACTCGCTCACCAGGGTTATATACAAAACCTAATCCTTCGCCTAAGTTCCGCGCATATCG
The DNA here is from genome assembly GCA_035643335.1 of Anaerolineales bacterium. GTDB lineage: Bacteria > Chloroflexota > Anaerolineae > Anaerolineales > UBA4823 > DASQQR01. The sequence goes on along the minus strand of DASQQR010000034.1, from coordinate 3,318 downwards.
GTAAGTAATAAAAGGGTCATCGTACGCCCAATGACTAAAAAGCAAGTACAAGGAAGCCGGAATAATCAGAAAATATAGTGAAAATCCCAAAACTAATAGTCGATTTTCACCGCCAACATCAATTATTGCGTGATTGATAGTAGATAAATATTTGATCATGAGGCTTGGCTATCATCCTGGATGATCTGGCTTTCCCAGTTCATGACCAAAAGAGGCATTCCCTCATATGCGAATTTACCCCTCAAGGACAGCCCAAGGTCATTGCAGCGGCGAAAAGCAATAAGCCCCGCAACCAGGTCCGGAACCTCCACGGCAGCCAGGCATAAATATATGGCCGGACCGTAGCCTTGAACACTAACCAGGAAAACCAGCTACCGCCTTCGCGCCTGTGGACCCTCACCATCTCCGGCCAACAGCGCTCATCGGCGACCAGGGACTTGGCCCCGCCATGGAGGCGGAAATTTGCCCACGTTCGAGGATGATATCGCAATGGAGCAATTTTCGCCAGGCGAACCCAAAGATCATAGTCCATGGCGAAATAGAAGGAGGGATCTAGCGGGCCCACCTGCCGCCATAGTGCGGACCGGAAAAAGGCGGTCTGCTGGGGAATATGCACGTAACCACGGCGCAGGCGTTGGTAGTCCGTTTGTCGAGCTGGAAATTGACCAATTATGCGGCCTTCCTCATCAACCAAATTCGCATCTCCCTAGACCATGCCGACCTTGGCGTTGGCTTGCAGGAACTCCATTGCCTCCGATATAGCTCCCGGAAGATAGGCATCGTCAGAGTTCAACCAGGCGAAGATTTCTCCCCGAGCGTGGGCGAAACCCTTGTTGATCGCATCCGTCTGGCCTTGATCGGGTTCGGAAACCCACCAGGCCAGCTGATCGGCATACCGCCGGATGATTCCGAGGCTACCGTCGGTCGAACCCCCGTCCACGATGATGTATTCGAGGCGCGGGTAATCCTGGGATAACACCGAATGGATCGCCTCTTCGAGAAAGCCAACCTGATTGTATGAGGGCGTGACGATCGACACTAAAGGTAAAGTCAATCAGGCTCACTCCCAATCGCTATCATCATAATACAGACCGGCAACCTCCTGCGTCAACTCTCGAATGCGGTCGATCTCCCATTGATCCAACCGGTTCTTCCAGTTATCCAGGTTGGCCCGGCTGTCCAAATGCACGGAATAGATATCCTTTCGAGGGATCTCCTTAGGGTTTCGCGTTGAACTGGAATTCAGGATGACCTCCTGGACAGCATGGGTGAAGTCAATTCCCAAAGCAGCAAAGATCTTACGATATTCTTCAATTGGATCCACGGACAAATCTTCATGGCGGACGATGGAAAATCCCGGAAATCGGTTCTTGAAGCAATCGACGACATGATAAATCATCGTCCAGAGCAAAGAGCTTCGCCCAATGATATCCTCTGGCCTCGCCAGCGCCTCTTCCATCCTGGCCCGAAAGGGCGCCAGCCAATCGCGCATCAATAACGGTTGGTAAAGCAAATCCGAAATCTCGAACGGCCATTCCAGGCGTACCAGGCTGCTGACAAAGGCGGCCGGATGGCGGATGATGATCACCACCTGGCATCCGAGTCGTTGGGCAAACCAGGGAACCGAGAACACCGCGAAAGGATCTTTCAGCAGGGCGCGTTGGTGAAAAATACGCCCTCTGAAGAAGGTGCTCCCATCTCTTCCCATGCGCAAGACATCTTTCAATGAGCGCAAGGATCTCAATTCCGCCCACGGGTGGTAGTTGAATTGGACCGTCTCTTGCAAGGCAGGGAAGTAATCCGCTTCATTATCCTCACAGATGTAAGTGTACCAATGTTGCAAAGGGACGCGCATGACCCCAGGCCGGTGCCAGCGATTAAGCGGTTCGCTTATATAGCCGATTCGAGGGCTTAATGCAAGCATTTTGCCGACCCAGGTGGTGCCCGATCGATGCGCGCCCGTTACCAGAATCGGCGGGTCGGATCGATGATTTGCCATACCCAGCATCAATTCTGGTGACTAAAACATAAGCCGGGCCACTCGGTCACCCCAGGTTCAAAATCTAAGGCCGGAGGGCGCGCCCTTCGAAAGCGGTAATACCATTCCGCCAGACCTTCGCCTCCGATCAGGCTGAAGACCGCGAACAGCATGCGGTGCCAGTGCTTCAACGCGTAACCGGGTTGAGCCAACAGCGCCTGTCCATAAGCCTGTAAAGCCTTTGCAGGCATACCTCCGTCTAGCAGATAGCGCCCGTTGAGCCGGTAAGCTCCAGCTCTCACCTGCCTCCGGTTGCGCTCCACCACTTGACTTAGGTCCGGCTCAGTTTGCATCCACTCCAACAGACGTAGCGTTTCTCGACCGAATTCGGATGGCCGGGCGACGTTCTTGGCAGTTGGGTGATGCCGGGCAGCAGCCCATATCTGCGGCGCATGAGCAACTTCCGAATTCTCGGCTATGCGCAGCCACAGACGGTGGTCCAGCATGTAGTGATAAGAAGTGTCCAGGAATCCAGCTCGTTCGAGGACATTACGGCGCATGAACACAGCCGGTTGGCAAATGATCCGGAAGGCGGCTAACTGCTCTAACCCCCAACTCGGAAATCTCAGCGCCTTGATTGGGCATCCACCTGCGTCGATTGTGATTGCGTCGCCATAGACCATCCCGGCCTCAGGCTTACTCTGAAAAGCCTTAACCGCCCTAGATACTGCGCCGGGCAGATACAGGTCATCCGAATTCAGCCAGGCAACGATTTCGCCACTGGAATGCGCTATTCCCTTGTTGATCGCCTCCCCCTGCCCATTATCCGGTTCTGAAACCCACCAGGCGAACTCAGCGGCATATTTCTCAATGATCTCGTGACTGCCATCCGTAGAACCACCATCCACCACAATGTACTCGATCTCTGGATAATCCTGCGAAAGCACTGACTGGATCGTGTATTCAAGATATGCGCATTGGTTGAAAGACGGCGTGATGATGGAAACCAGGGGGAAACGTTTGTCGCTCTGCATTGATAGGTAAAAGACTATGGTGTGGCCAAAGGATGGTCGAGGTCAAACAGGAGATAGCCGCTACCTTCCGCCAGGATGGGATAATCGCCATACAGGATTTCCTTCAACTGAGGCTGTGCATTCAACTGGGCCTTGGTTGTAACCAGAAAAAAATCCATGCCCTCCGTGCGGTCTTTGAATTCCTGGCGAAAATCCTCGATGGACTTACCCCGGGTTTGGGCGAGTTTAATTTCGCCGGTAGTCGGCCACAATTTTACTTTCTCCCAACCATAGTACATCAGGTAGTGACCATAGTTTTGGGTCAGG
>DASQQR010000033.1:0-28237 GCA_035643335.1 Anaerolineales bacterium | reverse complement strand
ATGCGTACCATCACCTGCCATATTTCTACTCCGACCTGTTCGATTTGGGTTACGAGGCGGTCGGTGACACCAACTCCAAATTGGAAACCTTCTCTGACTGGCAGGATCCGTTTAGGAAAGGCATAATCTACTACCTGCAGGAGGGACGTGTCCGGGGCGTGGTGGCCTGGAACGTGTGGAGTCAGGTCGAGCCGGCTCGCCAGCTGATCGCTGAGCCGGGTCCCTTCTCGGCAAAGGATTTGAAAGGACGCCTGCCAGCCTGAGATAGCCAATCTGGCACCATGACATACCATCTGCTCTATCCCATTTTGCGTCTCAGCGAGGAAGGAGCCGAAATTGTGGTCGCTCCAGTCCCAATGGGTTTGCATCCGCGCCCGTACCTGGAAAGCAAGCCAGTAACCGGTCGCTTCGGACACCCGGTTCCCATCCCCGTCATGCCGGAAGGGCAGCGTTACCACCTGGAGCGGGTTGAGGATTTGAACGCCGAAGAGATCGATTGCATCCTCATCCCTGGCGGCTTTTCGCCCGACTACTTGCGCCGCCACACGGGAACCATCAAACTTGTAGCGGACTGCCACCATCACGGCAAGATTATCGCTGCCATTTGTCATGGGCCCTGGGTATTGATCTCAGCGGGAATTATTTCTGGCAGGCGCGCCACCGGTCTCAGCGCGGTTAGAGACGACATGGTCAATGCCGGCGCTGAGTATCTTGATGCACCCGTGGTCCGGGATGGGAACATAATTACGAGCCGGATGCCCAACGATCTGCCTGAGTTTTGCCGTGAGATCATCCAGGCTCTGGTCGAAAAGGCAAATTGAAAGCAAAAACAGTGAACCAAAGGAGAGCATGCAATGCCAAGCAAAGACCGGTTTGCACACTGGGTTGAAGGATATATCCAGGCCTGGAATAGCAACGATCCCGATGACATCGGAAAGCTCTTTGCTACCGATGCAAAATATTACACCGGTCCGTTCGATACGCCTTGGGAGGGCCGGCAGGACATCGTAGCTGGGTGGTTGGAACGCAAAGATGAACCGGGAAGCTACACATTCGAATACGAGATCCTGGCTGCCCAGGACGAGGTAGGCGTTGTCCGCGGCCTGACGCATTACAAAGACCACGATCGAACGTACAGTAATATTTGGCTGATCAAACTCAACCCCGCCGGTGAATGCACCGAGTTCACCGAGTGGTGGATGCGTAAGAAATGATTCTTTAGGTCAGGACCATGCTCGAGGTAATTGCTTTTGATGCCGATGACACCCTTTGGCACAACGAAGAGTATTATACGCAAGCCAAGGCGGTCTTCATACAGATCCTTTCCAGATATCACAATCCGGAGTGGGTTGAGCAAAGACTGGACGAAATTGAGATCCACAATGTCCAGGCCTATGGCTACGGAATTAAGAGTTTTGTTCTGTCCATGCTTGAATCCGCGGTCGAACTCTCTAGCGGTCAGGTAGCCGGAAGTGAAATCCAGGAGATTCTTGCGTTGGGAAAAGGCATGTTGGCAGAGGAAGTACGCTTGATCGATCACGCCGAAGAAACCCTGGGGCAGCTGGCGCCCGACTACCAATTGATGCTGATCACTAAAGGCGACACCTTCGAGCAAGAGAGAAAGGTCAGGCGTTCGGGGTTGGTGAAGTACTTTCGCTATATTGAGATTGTGGGAGAGAAAACCAGGCTGGCTTACCAGACTTTACTGGACAAGCACAATATCGCGGCTCCAAAGTTCCTCATGGTAGGCAACTCTCTTCGCTCCGATATCTTGCCCGTGCTCGAGATTGGCGCTCAGGCCGTATATGTACCCTACCCACATACCTGGTCCCATGAGAATATTGTCGGCGATGCATTAGATAATCACAACTACCATGAGATCGGTGATTTGAGCCAGTTACCGGTTGTGCTAAGGCGTTTGAACCATCGCTAGAGAGCAGATATGAAGATTACGTTAGCGGCGCGTCCTCCCTTTTCCCTTTCCACGGTTCTGGGGTCCCATGGTTGGATCAGGCTGGCCCCTTTTCTTGAAGATGAAACCACCGGTGGCTTCACCTACGCGGACCGGCTGGCTTCAGGGCGTGTCACGAAATTATGTGTGTCCGAGGCGCCGGTAGGCGTTAACGTAGAGGTCAAAGACGAGTTGACTGAGAGGGAACGCACCGAGATTGAGCGTAAGGTAGGTTGGATGTTGGGGCTGGATCAAGATTTCTCCTCCTTTTATGCCCTTACCCAGCATGAGCCCAAGCTCTTCTACGTTGAATCCCGGGCCCGCGGGCGGGTGTTGCGTTCTCCCACCTTGTTCGAGGACACTGTCAAGACAATTCTAACGACGAATACCGCATGGGCAGGGACGATCCGGATGGTAGAGAATTTGGTGACTCAATTTGGGTGGGCAGTGCCCAACGACTTCGGTCGGCACGCCTTTCCGAATCCCGATCAGCTGGCAATCGCGAACGTTGAAAAGTTGCGCAAAGAAACCAGGTTGGGCTATCGTGCTCCATATGTCCTGGAACTGGCCCAATCCATCGCCTCAGGCAACCTCGACCTCGAAGCCCTCAAAACCAGCGATTTGCCTACAGCCGAGCTTCGCAAGCAAATCCTGGCGATTAAAGGAGTGGGTGCCTATGCCGCCGCCAACCTGCTGATGATCTTGGGTCGCTACGACTTTATCCCGGTAGATTCCTGGGCTCTCAAGATGGTCTCCCATGAGTGGTATGGTGGGGAGCCAGTCGGGCCGGCCGAGGTCGAAACCGCCTTCGAAAATTGGGGCGAGTGGAAGGGTCTCGCCTACTGGTTCTGGGATTGGTCGTACAGAGCTGAAGATTAACCGCTTTCCGCGATGGGGACGGTAAAATGGAACGAGGTTCCTTTTCCCACCTGGCTTTCAAACCAGATAGTGCCGCCCTGCATTTCGACTAGGTTCTTGGTGATGCTTAATCCCAGCCCGGTGCCGCTGACCTCGCGCACCTTGGGGTCCTCCGAACGGAAAAACTGTTGGAAGATTTTGCGCTGATCCGATGGGCTGATCCCGATCCCAGCATCTTGCACGGTAACGTGAACGAATCGGGAGCCGCCAGCCGGATCACCCTGACCTGCAATCTGTTTGGCATGAACCGTGATCTTCCCAGCCTGCGGGGTGTACTTGTGCGCATTGCTTACCAGGTTCGTCAAGATCTGAACCAGGCGTACCCGGTCACCCCATATGAATGGCAGATCCGGCGGCACTTCCAATACCAGCACCTGGTCCCTTTCCTCTATTTGCCTGTGCAGAGAGCGGATTACTTCGTCGATGATCTCGGACAACTCCACTTTTCCAAACTGCAGCCTTAGCTGGCCAGCCTCGATCCGGGAGAGATCCTGCAGATCCGAGACCAGTGTGCTCATCCGCTCCGCATTAGAACGAATTGTAGACAGAAAGTTCGCCTGCCCATCGTTAACCTGCCCAACCGCGCCGGCGACCAGCAGGTCCGTATAGCCCTTGATGGATGTCAACGGGTTCTTAAGCTCATGGGCCGCGGCTGAAACGAATTGGCTTTTTGCCAGGCTGGCCGTTTGCACCGCGCCATATAGCTGCGCGTTTGAGATGGCGATGGATGCGTGATCGCTCAAACGTGAGAGGAACGCCATCACCTCATCTGGACAAACTCCGCCCGCAACGCTCTCCAGCAAAAGCAGTCCAATCGTCGCCGACTCGCGCCGGATCGGGACCACTACCTGTAATTGAGCCCGATCCAGGAGCCGGAAATCATTCCCGCCACGCTCAATTTCGCCATCTGATTGATCCTGGGTTACCTGGGCTTTCGTACCCACGGGCCTGCAGTATGGTTGCCCACCGGCAACCGCCTCCTCTAGAACGGGCAGATCCAGCGGCAGAAGAGAGTCATTGTAGGCGTCCAATTCGTCCGCGTAACCCTGGGTGACCATCACCCGCACGCCTTCTTGGGTAATTACCCCGACCAACCCTGCCTCCGCTTTCGACTGGCGCAGCGCCCACTCCAAAGTAATGCGCATCGCCCGTTGCACGTCCAGGCTTGCATTCAATTCTCGATCGATCCGCTGCATCACCGAGAGTTCTTCGACGCGTGCTGCCAGGGCCTGATCGGTCAGCGTATACGAGCGCGCGTTTTCGATTGCTACCACGGCTTGGGCCGCGAAGGCACTGAGCAATTCCTGATCTTTGTGAGTAAATGGCGATCGATCCCGTTTGTTCAGCACTTCGAGCACTCCAAGCACGCGATCTTTCACTCTCATGGGCACAACCAGTAGATCCTGCGTGGAATACCCGGTGTCCTTATCTGTATCGAACCATTCCCTGCTCCGGCGCACGTCATTTTGGATGACCGCTTCTCCGTTGGCCACGGCTTTTCCGACCAAACCTGCTCCCGGTGGCACTCGCTGCCCAACCAGCTCGGCCCCGACTGGACCTATAGCGACTTCAAAAACCGACTCGCCGGTATTTTCATCAACCATCAACAAACTTCCGGCCTCGCACTCTAAGATGTCCACCGCACTTTGCATAATTTCTTGGAGCAACGGGTCAAGATCGAGCGTCGAGGTAATACTCCGAGCAATCTCATTGAGGGTCCTCATTTGCCGTACGCTCGCTTCAGTCTCTTCCAACAGGCGCGCCTTAAGGATCGCGCCAGCTGCCAGATCGGCAATGGTTTGCAGCAAATTGACCTGTTCTTGGGTATAGGCAAGGGTTGGATCCCGGCTGCCCAGGCTCATTGCTCCAATCGTATCTGCCCCTGCATGCAGTGGAACACCTACCCAGGCTTTGATACCCTTCGTTTCAGGCAGTAAACCCCGGCTGCGACACTCTTGCTCGTATTCCACAGCGATGATGGCGCGCTGACCACTGACAACCTCTGCTTCCAAACCTTGTCCCCCTGGTAATGGCTGATTCTCGCGCTCGCTTATTCTCTCATCTTTATCCAGGTAAAACGCGTGGTAAAGGGTCTCACCACTATCATCCAGCAGCGTGATGCGAAAATCGCGCATTGGCAGGAGATGGCTCGTCTGGGCGTAAAACAGCTCAAGCAGGTCATCGAAGGCCAAGGTTATGTTGACGCCTTGCGCTAAGCGGGTCACTACATCCATCTGATGAACCTGGCGCTCCAAATCCGCGACTACCTGGGCCCTCTCCATCGCCAAAGCAGACTGGTCCGCCAATGATTCCAGAAATGCGACGTCGTTGCTAGTATACGGGTCGCCGGAACGCCTTGGGCCAAGAGCCATCCAGCCAACCAAGCGTTGCTGGCCCGGAAGAGGTATGAAAAGATTGGCCCCCAACATAGCCAAGCGAGCTCGCTCGGCTAATAGCGCCACTGGTAGCGATTGGCCTTCGCTCAAGAAAAGAGACGCCTTCCGATGGGCCAAAATTTGCGCGAGAGAACTATCCGCGGCAAAACGCAGGTCGCTGGTACGGCGGCCCCGCTGGTCAGGCTTGGCTCTGTAGCAATCACCCAGCGCGTCGTGGATGAAAACATGGAGCTGGGCCGGGAAAAGGGCGCTGGTCACATACCGGCGCAGTACATCAGTGATTCCGTCCAGCCCCATCATCTGAGTTAACTCGTGCCCAAATTCCTGCAGCTGCGCCCGATATCCGGCTTGCCCTTTAAAGAACACTTTATCAACTGCCCTTTGTAAGTACAGACGCAGTGGATTAAGGCACAAAGCCAGGACAAAAACCACTATGCCAATCAAGAATGGGGTACCGGCTGGGAGCAGTTGGCCAAGAACGAGACTCGCTCCACTTACCAGCAGCGCATAACCTGAGGCAACCAGCATCGACATGATAGCAAATAAGACACCCCGGCTGAGCAGGTAGTCCGTGTCAAGGCGGCGAGAGCGCAGAATGGAGTAACCTGTGACCAAGGGGAATGCCGGCAGCGGAAGCAACAGTAGCGGTGTGAATTGGACCGTTGCATCGATCGTGTGCGTGATGAAAAAGCCGAGCATTGGGCCGAAAGAGATTACTGAAGCCCACAAAACCAGAAAACTTTGCTCCCGAACAATTGGAGAGGGGGAGCTCAAACGGCGTGAGAGCGTCCAGCTCAAGAAGAAAACCACCACCAGGCTGAGGAAGATGAAATCCAGACGCTGGATAAGCAGGTACGCTGCTGAGTTCGATACGTCATTTCGCCCGGAAAAGGCAAACAGGGCCAATCCTATAGCGGGCGCGTACCCTGCCCAGCGCAAGGCGGGGTAACGCCGCACCAGGCGGACTTCCTGAGGAAAGAGCAATCCGAGGTTGAACAAAGCTCCTCCAGCAAGCGCGATCGCCAAAGGCCAGATATATGCCAGGCGATCGCTTGTATCGCTGTCGAACAGACCGACGATTGCTATAGCCATTGAGGTTGCAAAAACCGCGAAGGCTCGCCTGCTGGCATCCGTACGGCGAAAACCAAGCACCCATAGACTGCTGGCCAAGTAAATCAAACCGGTGACATAGGGAATGATCAGAGCCGCTTGCGTGAACACTCCCAAGAAAGGCGTGCGCAGCCAATGGAATGCCGAGAGCGGCACCGCCACAAACATCAACGCAGCCAGGCCCTGGTACAAAAATATTAGGGCAGCGACGAGTTGTTTCTGCAGATATGCCAGTGCGGCGGATTTTACCCACCGGAAAGACGGCGACCACCCTGCTGTTGACGCTCCACTGGAAAAGAGCGGTGCATGCTTGATATCGGGCATGCGCCAATTGTATGTTAGGCGGAGGGGAAGTGCAAGGAAAGAGAGAGAATACTAACTGGACTGATAGGAATCGGGGTTGCTGTAGTGCTCCAGATAATCTTTCGCCGCGATCTGGTGACCCACGTCATGCTGTGCTCGTTCAGATAGAAACCACTTGTGCTCAAGAACCTGGCAGTACAACTCGGCCGGAGCATTGTAGCGGTCTACCAGGGGACTCAGGATTTCCATGGCAGGTTGGTATACATGTTCCATCCAATGATAGGCCGCCACGCTTAGCGGCGTACTACGGTTGTTCTGGTATTCCAAAGTCGCCTTGATCTCCTGGATCTCGTTCATCATTTTCTGGGCCTGCAAATCCTCAGCCTCCAACCCGGTTAAACCGTAGAACTGCTCCCGGTGAAAGTTGCGATCGGTAACCATCGCCCGCAGCCGGATGCGATCCCCGCTCTCCGTGGTCTGCAGCTTCACTTCACCGACTGAGAAACCCAGGGCGTTCAGTGCGCTGATCCGTTCCTGGATGCGGTAGTGTTCTTCCGGATTAATAATCACCTCGCGGGTGATCTCTTCCCATAGGCCTCGATAACGCTGGCGGATATAAGCCCCGGTATCCAGGACCGGGAAATCCATAGACAGAAACCCGGAGGCAGCCAAATCGCTCAGATCACCGCGTATATTTTCCTCCATAATCTCCAGGTCATGGTGACGCAAAGTAGGCGATAAGCGTGCCGTATGAACCTCCGCGGTTTCGGCGTCGACCAGATATGCCTGCAAGGCACCCGCATCCCGTCTGAAAAGCACGTTTGAAAGGGAACAATCGCCCCAATAGATGCCAGTTAGGTGCAGCTGTACCAGCAAACCTGCCATTGCGTCCAGAAGATGCCCGCGGTAATTCTCCAGGGTACTGCGCATAAACAGCGACCGATAGGGTAGGGAACGGTCCAAGAAGCGAGTGATTAGAATGCTGGCGTTGGACTCCCGAACCTGGGTTAAGACATGCCCAACTGGGGTGACGGCGGGAAGATGCGTATCCTCAATCTGCGTTAAGACATCATATTCTTTTTCTGCCACGTCTGGCGGCATTTCCTTGAGCGCGAATAGACTTCCGTCATAGTTGACGAAGACAATCGGATGGCGCGAGAGACCACGTGGAACCTCCTCCAAACGCCCACAGTATCCCTCCCACTGGCCCAACGGACGATCCCAGGGCAAGTCGAGGAAATCCGGATATCCTGGCCGTACCGAGATGCTTATGGGCGCCAGAGCCATAACACCCTAACCCTCTGCCATCGAACGAGCCTGCTCCACATATTCCAGGCTCTGGTGCCGGAAGTAGGTGTTATACAGATGAGCGTAGTGACCACCCTGAGCCAACAGGCTTTCATGATTCCCTTCCTCGATGATCTTGCCCTTCTCTAAGACAATAATCCGATCCGCTGCCTTAACCGTAGAGAGCCGGTGGGCGATCAAGATGCTGGTCGTATTTGCAAGAATGAGGTCCAAGGCCTGCTGGATCTGCCATTCGGTGAAGGGATCAATGCTGGCGGTGGCCTCGTCGAGGATAAAGATGGCCGGTCGCTGAACCAAAACTCGCATCAAGGAGACTAGCTGTCTTTGCCCCATGGAGAGCCGGCCTCCCCGTTCCCCTACCTCAGTTTGTAAACCGTGGGGTAAGGTCTCCAGCCATTCGCCGTCACCAATCTGATAAGAAATCTCTTTGATCAGCTCCAGATTGACATCCGGACAGGCGTAACAGATGTTTTCAGCTACTGTCCCCGAGAACAAGAATGGCATCTGGGAGACGATCCCCAGTTGGCGGCGATAGGCGTTCAAATCGAAGGCGCGAATATCTTGCCCGTCGATCAGAACGCGCCCTTTCTGGAATTCGTAAAAACGCGCGATCAGCTTGGCAATTGAAGTCTTTCCCGCCCCGGTGTGTCCCACCAGGGCGATATTTTGACCGGCTGGAATTTGCAGACTGAAATCTTCCAGTATCTGTTCCTTCTCAGTGTAGCGAAACCACACATTCTCAAAACATATCTCCCCACGTAATTGAGATAGGGGCTGCGCGCCGATCTGAACCACTTTGGACTCGGCGTCGATGAGAGCGAAGACGCGTTCGGCAGAGGACAAACCGGACTGGACCTGTGCCCAGAAAGCCGAGAGGTTGAGTACAGGGAAGAAGAAACTGTCCAAACTTTGCAGGAACAGGAACCATGCCCCTGCAGTTACTGCCCCTGCAGCGACGTCGAGGCCACCAACATACACCAAGAGAGCTGTGGCCAGCCCGCCCAGAGCGTTCAGCGTAGGGAACACGATGGAAAGCACAAAACCGCGTTGTACGTTGACGCGATAAGATTGCTGGTTGGCCTGGTCGAATTCCGTAAATACGGTCCTTTCCTGGCGGAAATTCTTAGCCACTGCGATCCCGCTCACCGTCTCCTTGATCGCCGCGTTAACATTGGCCATCGCCCTCATCCCGCGGCGGGTAACCGTGCGCGCTAACCTACGGTAAGCCACCGCCACCAAGAAGATAACCGGCAGTGTTCCAAACACATACAGAGTAAGCCGCCACTGAACGGTCAGCAACACCACCCCCAGAATCAGCGCCTGGATCACCTGAGACAACAAATCTGTAACCAATACTACTACTTCCCCAAAGTCCTTGGTGTCCGAAGTGATGCGTGATACGATCCGTCCTGAGGAGAATTCATCGTAGAATGATAAGTCGTGCTCGGTGGCGGCTCGAAAAGCATCCGATCGCAAGGTCAAGACCACATCACCCACCGCTCTCACGGTCAGCCGGCGGCGAGCCCAATTCGCTCCCCATACGATCACACCAATTGCAAACACTAGCGCGCCCAGAACACCAATGGTGAGCGGTGTAAAGCTACCTTGTAGCACATTCAAAGCGCGCGAAACGATGATCGGTAGACTCGCGCCTGCTAATGCGATCAGTACCAACAGAATACCGACCCAGATAATCCGCCTGGCATGCGGACGGAAATATTCCGCCATCCGCTCCAAGAGCTGCTGGTCAGTATATTGGCGATCGTAGCCTTCGGTATCCAATCCAGTAAAAAATCCCATAGAGGGGTCTCGAGTTTCCTACTTTTCACTAAATATTCGCCGGTAGGCCTGGGAGGTGCGCATCAGATCTTCATGGGTTCCGCTGGCAACCAAGCGGCCCTTCCGGAGGACGAGGATCAAGTCTGCCCAACGAATCTGCGACAGCCGGTGGGTGATGATAAAAGTGGTTCGCCCTCGGGCAGCCGTATATATCGCTCGTTGAATCTGATCCTCAGTGGCGCTATCGATTGCACTGGTGGAGTCGTCGAGAATTAATATGCGCGGGTCCGTCAAAAATGCCCGTCCCAAGGCTAGGCGCTGCCGCTGGCCGCCGGAGAGAGTGACCCCTCGTTCACCAATCTCGGTCTGGTAACCATCCCGGAAACTTAAAATGAATTCATGGGCCTGGGCAGACTGGGCCGCAGACTTGATTTCCTCCGGCGCAGCACCCGGCGCGCCGAAAGCGATGTTCTCGGCAATCGTACGCGAAAAGAGAAAGACATCCTGCTCAATAATAGAGATTTTCTTCCTCAGCGCTTCCAGATTCCAATCGCGTACATCCACACCATCTACCAACACTTGCCCTTGGGTAACATCATAGGTACGATTGATCAGCTTCACCAGCGAAGTCTTCCCTGAACCCGTTTGGCCCACAATTGCTACCGTTTGGCCCGGCTTGGATTGAAAGGATATCCCTTCCAGGGCATTTTCACCGTTATAAGAGAAAGACACATCCTTGAACTCCACCTCGCCTTGAACCCGCCCATTGAAACCAGCGATGTTCTGATCGAGATTCTCCTCCCGGTTAAGTAGTTCCAGGATCCTGCGCGCACTGGCCAATCCGAGCGAAACCTGCGAGTAAGCGAATAATGAGGTGAAAGTCGGGAAACTAAATAACTGTAACAGTCCAAAATAGGCGACAACACCACCGATGTTCAATAGACCTTGACGGAAGAGGATTAAGGAATGAATGAAACCTCCAGCCTGTGCCAATCCCAACAGCAACAAGGGCAAGAAGCGGGCTTCCACATCCCCCTGCTTGACAAATGCATCCCGGAATCGAAAAGCATTCCTGGCAAATCGATTCACCTCATTCGCTTCCTGTGCCATACCTTTTACGGTCTCAATGCCGTCAATGGCTTCGGCCAGGCGTGTGTTCAATTGTCCAAAAGCTTGTCGAACTTCCGTGGTGAGCGGCCGCAACTCGCGGAGATATTGCCACAGGGCCAAGATATAGCTCAGAAAGAACAACATCGGGGTGATGATGAGGGCAGGGTTGTAACTCGGCGACAAGATAATCGGCATCAACAGGAAATTACCTGAACCTACCACCAGGTTAAGCCCCGGGCTGAACATCAAGTTTATTTCTCGCACATCGTTGGTAGCTCGCGCCATAGTATCCCCAACTGGCTGCAGGCTGTGAAAGGTCATGCTCTTGCCCAGCAGGCTGACGTACATCTCATCGCGGATGTCCCGTTCCATGCGTTGTCCGATTAATTCCGCACCAAAGTTACGGCCCAGCTGTAGGATGCCTCTCAGAACTTGAGATCCAGCAATGATCAACGCGATCCGCAATAAACCTGGAATATCCCTTGGGGTATTGAGGATAAGATTAAATGCATTTCCGATTAATACCGGTACTACCGCGGCCAGCGCTGCGTTTCCAACTGCGCCGATAAACATCATCAGGCCAAAATACCAGTGATGGATCGCATGGGAGGTGATCCAGCGCACTGGTCCGCGTCTGTCGGTCAGTCCATGCTCCGGCAGGGTGAATTCCGCAGGAACAGCTGTTGAGGTCATGAAATCTTAGTAGATGTTTATCGCCCCAAATTAGCCACCCAGCTCATCCGGAAACGGCAATCTTTTCGCGATTTTATCAGGCCCGAAGCTGCGCAGCCTCTCTGGCAGCACTTGGCGTATACGTTCATTCGCAGGGGTGACTTTGTATAAATAGCTATTGCAGTGCAAAAGGGGAATTGCTCGCGCAGATCCTCGGTTTCGGCAGAATCCTTACCCGCCCACTGATGCCACAGATCTTTATGCGCCTCCAAATACACGCATTCGGCCTTGTAGGCGGCTGGCACGGCATGATGCGTATCACAGCAAAAAGGCACCCCGCGATCATTATACGGGGCGCATTTGTGACCGCAATTCAGCGCGGCGATTGGTGATTTAAAACGGGCATAAAGCGCCGCGAAATCTCCATGGCTCATTCCAGGCACAATCGTTAGCATACCACAAAAGTGTCTCTTTGGGATCTGGCGTGGTAGGGGCTAGATGTGGGGGGTTGGTGGCGGGCGCAGCCCGCCACCAACCCCCCACATCTGCCTCGTTCACGGCAATTCCCAATGATCCGCAAAAGTCAAGTCTTTGGGATTTGGGCTGTTAAGGTAAAATAGCAATAATTTGGGAGGAGGGCTAAATGACAAAAAAAGAGGAGCAAAATATAAAGGATACTCACGAAGCGAACGAGAATGGACAACCCTCGGCAAAACCCGCAGCCTCTTCCAGCATAAGGGATGTCCTCGAAGCGCACAGAGGTGAGTATCACGCGGTCGTCATCCAGGATTATCCGGATCCCGATGCGATTGCTTGCGCCTTCGCCCACCAGCTGATCAGCCACCAATTCGATATTGAAGTGGATATCTTGCACAGCGGCGAGATCAGCCACCAGCAGAACCTTGCCCTGGTGAAGCTAATCGGCGTCCAACTCCAGCCCTTTGAGGAGTCCCTTGATCTTGAAAAGTATGATGGCGCAGTCTACATCGACAATCAAGGCACAACCGCCCCAGAAATCGTGGAGGCGATGGACGAAACCGGAATCCCGGCACTGATCATCGTCGACCATCATGAGCTTCAAGAAATGCCGCAGGCCGAATTTAGCGATATCCGTCGCCACGCCGGTGCTACCGCCACCATTTATTCAGAGTATCTTGAAAAAGGGGACCTTGTCCATCTGGACAAGGAAAAGAAGGATCATGCTCTTGTAGCTACGGCGCTGTTCCATGGGTTGCTAACCGATACTGGCGGTTTTATTCGAGCTGGCGAGGTCGACTTTCACGCGGCTGGTTTCCTAAGCACTTTTCATGACCCGGAAATGCTAGAACAAATCATGAGCCAGCAACGCTCTAAACAAACCATGGATATCATTCGCCGGGCGTTGGAGGAACGGAGTATCGTCGAGAATTATTCCATTGTAGGAGTAGGATATCTTCGTGCTGAAGATCGAGATACCATTCCCCAGGTTGCAGATTTCCTCTTGACAGAGGAATATATTCATACCGCCATTGTATATGGAATCGTATTAGAAGATAATCAAGAGACATTGATTGGTTCAATGCGCACCTCCAAGCTGACTCTAGACCCAGATGACTTTATCAAAGAGGTTTTTGGGAAAGATTCCACTGGACGATATTTCGGTGGTGGAAAGATGATGGCAGGGGGATTTGAAATCCCAATTGAATTCCTGAGCGGGGACAGCAGTGAAGATTTCCTTGAACTGAAATGGCGCGTCTACGATAAACAGATAAAGAGCAAAATCTACAAGAAAATTGGTGTCGAACAAGATACCGATAACCGATAAAGACAGGTGCGATGACGAGCAAATCCGAAAACATCACAATCCGTGAACTTGTCATAAATTTCGCCATTGAACTGCTCATCTATGGGGTTCTGGTCGTCGGATATTTCTATCTTGTGCTACGCTTGTTGGGCCCATGGCTCACTCACCTTTTCCAAAACGACTTGATTACCTATGCTGCGATCGGCTTAAGTCTGGTAGTGGCTCAAGGGATCGTTTTAGAGCAAGTCACTTCTTTTATCCTCAACTGGCTGAATTTAAATCGGCTGGAATAGGAGATCACTCAATGAATTTCCCCATCGCAGGGGTAACAATCAATCCCCTCTTGCTGGCCGGGATTGGATTTATTGTGGGGATTCTGGGCGGATTTTTCGGCGTTGGGGGCGGTTTTATCGCTGGTCCAATGATGTTCTGGGCTGGTGTGCCAATGAATTTTGTGGTGGGCACGGATCTGGCCCACATGACGGGTAAATCCATCGTCGCCGCTAAACGCCATCGCGCCCTGGGACATGTGGACATAAAACTGGGGGCCCTTATGGTCACGGGTACGGTCATCGGCGTTGAAATTGGCGCCAGGATCATTGAGGCCCTGGTCGCTGCTGGCATCGTGGATCTTGTTATCGGCCTGGTCTACGTCACCATCCTGGTTATTATCAGCGCCTTTACTGCCTGGGAAAGCCTGCGAGCGCTGCGAATGATCCGCACCGACCGCTTAGACGTCAAGGATGCCGTCGGCTTCCAAGGCATTTCCCGGCGCATACATAGCATCGAAATACCACCAATGATCTCATTTCCAATGTCCGGAATCGCGTCTATATCCCTGTGGACAGTACTGGGGGTTGGTTTTATAACCGGTATCCTGGCTGGGTCCCTGGGTGTGGGAGGCGGTTTCATCCGTATGCCTATGCTGGTATATTTGGTTGGAGTTCCCACCCACGTGGCCGTTGGTACGGACTTGTTTGAAATCATGTTTTCGTCAGCTTACGGCATGTTGACCCACGCACTCAAAGGAAACGTAGATGTACTTATGGCTTTAGTGATGCACACCGGGGCAGCTCTCGGAGCGCAGATCGGAGCAGTCTCCACGCGTTTTTTCATTGGCCCCCGAATTCGTTTATTCTTTTCGGTTTTGCCTTTGATTGGAGCGCTCCTGGTATTGATGCGGCTGGTGAGTGGAGGGATAGTACACTTATGAAGATCTTGATTATCATAACCAGTATCGATTTTGACCGGGCCGCGATTACATTTGGAGGGCTCGTTGCGCGTCTCACAAACGCCAAAGTTAAATTGCTCCACGTGGTCCTACCTGGCAAGAGTATGGCCGCGGGAGAATCAATTTTAGAGCAGGCCAAAAAATTGCTTCCTGTTTTACCCATCGAAACAAAGCTTTGCGATGGTAGACTGGTCACCCGATCCCTTGCAGAACTGCGCGAGAAAGATCATGATCTTGTAGTCATCGGTGAGGGCCAAAGGTATGCCCTCGCCCAAAGCACAAGCCGGCCTTTGATTCGGGCGATCATTCAACGGTCTTCGGCCTCCCTGCTATTTGCGCGCAAGTCCAAGTCCGGGCTAAAACGGGTTTTGATTTGCACAGGTGGGACGAGTATCGCCGAGCCGGTTATCCGTGGTGGCGCGCTCCTGGCCAGCGCAGCAGGTGCCAGAGCCACGCTGCTTCACGTGGTGGGAACAATCCCCACAATGTATACTGGCCTTGGCGGCATTGAAGAAACCTTGGCCGAGCTACTCAAAACAGACACACCCGTGGCACAGAATCTCCGCCATGGCGCCGAAATCCTGGAGAAATACCAGGTTCCGGCTCAATTAGAACTACGTCATGGGATTGTTGCCAACGAAATACTCAGAGAAGCGAACATAGGCGATTACGATTTGATCGTTACCGGCGCTCCTGAGCGCACCAAGAGGCTCAAACGATGGCTGCTGGGCGACGTCAGCAATGCGGTGATCGAGCGTGCTCAATGTCCGGTCTTGATAGTTAGGCAATCCCTGGAAAGCACAGGGGACTCCAAATAGATTTTGCCTGTTCCTGAGCAGATTGCCCAAGATGCACCGCGCCCGATATCGCCGGATTGTCTTTTTTTTCGCTCGCATCATTCTTAGCCTGGTACTTTGGGATTTAATCCTCCCGCGATTGGGTCTGCGCGGTTGGTCTCGACGCACCCGCCCCAACCGCTTGAGACGCAGCGCGGCGCAATTTCGGGCTCTGGCGATCGAAATGGGCGGCGTGCTCATAAAAGTCGGGCAATTCATGTCAGCCCGCGTAGATGTATTACCTGATGAAATCACCAGCGAACTGGTCGGTTTGCAAGATGAAGTACCTGAGGAGAATTACGCACAGATACGGCGCCTGGTTGAAGATGAGCTCGGTCGCCCTTTAGACGAAAAATTCGTCGAATTCCATGAGGAAACCGAAGCAGCTGCCTCTCTGGGTCAGGTTCACCGGGCCAGAATCGGGATCACAGAAAACAACCTAAAAAACCAGAACGCAGATCGGGAGAATGAATCTGGCGATCTCCTCGATGTGGTCGTAAAAGTCCAACGACCAGATATCGAAACCGTAATTGCTATCGATCTCGCGGCCCTCCGCACGGTAGGTAACTGGCTCCGTCGCTATCCACCGATCCGGCGGCGCGCTGATGTGCCGGCTTTACTGGACGAATTTACCCGCATCCTATACGAAGAGATCGACTATATTGCCGAGGGGCATAACGCCGAAACATTTGCGGAAAACTTTCACCATCGTCCCGGCGTGCATGTACCGGCCGTGATCTGGTCCCACACCACCAAGCGAGTGCTTACCCTACAGGATGTTGGTGCGATCAAGATCACCGACTATGCATCCATTACTGCAGCTGGGGTCGAACGCGCTGCGGTGGCCGACCGCCTATTTCAAACTTATCTCCAACAAATATTCGAAGATGGCTTTTTTCATGCTGACCCTCACCCCGGCAACCTGTTCGTGACTCCAACGCCAACAGGATCACAGTTTCTGGATGACGAACGACTCACAGAAGATGAAGCAGACGAAGACACTGGATGGCAGCTGACTTTTGTGGATTTTGGTATGGTCGGCCGTATGTCTCCAGAAATGCTGTCTGGATTGCGTGAAATGGTTATCGCAGTTGGCACCCGCGACGCTGCCCAGTTGATCGACTCATACCAGAAGTTAGGCGTTCTTCTCCCCGGTGCGGACGTCGAACTGCTCAAAAAAGCGTCGACCAGGTTGTTTGATCAGTTTTGGGGAAAGAACATGAGCGAATTGCAAGCCGTTAATCCGTTGGAAATGCGCGAGTTTGCTCGCGAGTTCCGAGAACTGATCTTCGACATGCCCTTCCAGGTGCCTCAAGATATGATCCTTCTTGGGAGAACGGTCGGCATCCTCTCAGGAATGTGTACAGGCCTCAACCCTCAGTTTAACGTCTGGGAAGGGATCGCCCCATTCGCCCAACAATTAATCTTTGAAGAGTCCGGAGGCGAGCGCATATCCTGGCTCAACCAGTTAGGCAATCTGGTGCGTGTAACGCTGAGCTACCCCAGACGAGCGATCAACGTTTTAGGAAAATTGGAGAACGGGGAGCTTGAGGTTCGCGTTCCCCAGCTGACCACGCAGGTAAAGCATTTGGAACACGCCGTAAACCGGCTGGCGGCGGGCCTGGTCTTTGGCGCACTTTTACTGGGCGGCATCCAACTTTACCTCGCCAGACAGATCGGATTTGCAGTCCCAATCTTCATCCTCGCTTTCCTTACTTTGTTATGGATCACCTTTCATCAATAAAAAGTCCAGGGTTTTAGGTTCAAATGCACCGGTGCATTTGAACCTAAAACCTCAATTATCGAAATGATACGAAACCAATCAAGGAGGAACTGATGGACTACTACCACGATCCTGATCAAAGGCAAACCAAAGAATTGGCGCCTGGAGTGCAGGCACGCACCTTTTGGGGAGAGTCTCTGATGTTGGCCGTCGTGACCTTCGATCCCAACTCCACAGTCCCCTCACACCAACACCCTCACGAACAAGCTGGCACGGTGCTCTCTGGGGAAATTGAGTTCGTCATTGCCGGAGAGAGGCAGCGCCTGCGCGCCGGTGATGTTTATCTCATCCCAGCCCAGGTCGAGCACAGCGCAAAATCTGGAGAAAACCCTGCCCGGGTCCTGGATATTTTTACGCCGGTCAGAGAAGATCTAAAATACTGAATGTAGGTTGTGTGTTCGAAATGCACCTAGGTGCATTTCGAACACACAACCCCCTTATTTTTGAGAATTTAGCATTAGAGGAGGTTGTTCTGCCATGTATAGATGCAGTCAGTGTGGATCATACTTCTACAGCACAGTCGACGCTGCCAATCACATCGAAGCGAATCACCCGGACACCAGTCAAGACGATTTTGTGCTTGTCCGGTATCGCTGCAAAGTGTGTGGGCATATATTTAATCATCGCATCGACTGCCGCAATCATGCTATGAGGGAACATGGGATACAAAGGCTGGGTTGTCCAGAGTTCGTAGCGGGAGAGGAACTCTCAAAAGCGTCCGGAAATGTCCACTAAGGCCCAAAATTGGCATTCGTTTTTTTGCCGGAATATTAAGTAACGCTTAAAATGCCTGTTTTCAGCGATTCGCCCCTACCTACAAGTTGGCACGAAAATAGTCTGGTATCCCCCTCTATTCCCCCTTTCTCACCCTTTTATGGCCCAATCTCGCCCTCGTCTCCCCCATTTTCAGACATCTGTTCATTTTCGATGTGCTTAACCAGCCCTTAATCTTCGAAATTTCGCCCATTCGTTTCCATTCGTTTTTCTAGCGGAAACCCCTTTTTGACCTCTTTCAATTTCAACCTTCAACCCTTGCTCTGAGTGTGTCGAAGGGTTCGAACTTTCAACGGCCCGGCCTTCAACCCTCCCAGCGCGCTTAACCTGTTGCATTTCCTGGAATTTTAATGTATATTTATATGCAGGTAGCACTTGATCGCTCAAATTTTTTATCATTTCAAGTGGTACCTCAAACCAACCGGCGAAGTAAACGGCGGGTTAAACCACAATTTGCTTCATCGACTTATATATTTTCCAGGAGAATGCTATGAAATACCTTACTGCTGCACTCATGCTATTGATTCTGTTGGTACCCCTGGCAGTCTGGCCCTCCATCACGCCGGCCTCTGCTTCCGGGACCATCCCCACATTTTCAATCGTCAGCGTGGTGAGTGACAAGACGGTTACGATCAAAACCTTTAACTTTCCAGCCGACGACACATTTAAGGTGTTGATGGGAGCTATGGGAACGCGCGGCGTTAACGGAATCAAGGTAGCCACCACCGATTCGGGAGACGGCGGAACCTTCCAGAAGACTTACACGATTCCAGCCACTTTGCAGGGTTCCTTCCAAATCGCCATCCGCCTCCAAAGCACAACGGGTTCGGGATACTTTGCCTATAACTGGTTCTATAACAATACCACTGGCGCGGCAACCGCCACTCCCGGCCCCACCCCGACCCCGGGACCATCGCCTACACCCAGGCCGGGTTACACTGGCTTCCCCACCTTCTCGATCGTCAGCGTCGAGCGGGATCAAACCGTCACCATCAGGACCAGTAATCTTCCGCCCAACGATTCCTTTACGGTCACCATGGGAGCCATGGGCACCCGCGGCATCAACGGCATCAAGGTAGCCACCACCGATTCTGGCAAGGGTGGCACCAAGACCCTCACTTACGATATCCCCACCTCGCTCAAGGGCTCTCGCCAGATCGCCATCCGCCTCCAAAGCCCAACCTCAGGTTACTTCGCTTACAATTGGTTCTATAACAATACTGCCAACAATCCCTAGATAGTCTTAAGACTTACGCAGTTAAAGGGAAAGTGTGGGGGGATTGGGCGGGCCATAAGCATAGCGACGCCCGCCCAATCCCCCCACAACCTCCCCAACTACGTAACTTGTAAGTCTAATGCTCTTGAGGTTATTGAGAAAATAGACCCCTTATTGCCAACGGATGACCAATTGGCAATAAGGAGTTCTCAGCCTGTAAGCCTACGAGATTGCAGTCCTCTTGCTATCTGCGATCCTGAGTTGGCAAGTACGGCATTATCGGTCCGGGGATCCTCAGAAGTTCCGCTAGAGCTGCCCGCACGGCCACGCGGTCGTCCCAGGCGTACTCAACATCCCCGAAACACATCGACTGTTCGTGACCTTTGCCGCAGGCGATGACCACATCCTCTTGTCGTGCCCGGGAGAGGGCGAAACGAAGCGCCTCTCCCCGGTCCGGGATACGCCAGAAGGTCTTTCCCTCAACGCCACCGCGTCCCTTGGCGCCTTCTGCCATCTCTTCCAGGATCTCCTCGAGGGGTTCGCTGCGCGGATCCTCGGCGGTGAGAACCGTCAAGTCAGCCAGCTCGGTCGAAGCCTCGGCCATCATGCGGCGCTTAGCCCGGTCGCGCAGGCCTGCTGAGCCAAAGACTGCAATAACTCTGCCGTCAACGAGCCGCCGGGCAGTTTCCAGGGCTCGGCGGAGGGCGTTTGGAGTGTGGGCAAAGTCCACGATGGTAAGGAACTCCTGGCCCATGTCGACTATCTCCATGCGGCCTGGGATACTCCTCAGGTCTGCAACCCCCTTTTGAGCGGCAGCAGGTGGCAAGCGCAGGCCCTCCACTGCGGCCGCAAATGCAGCCAAGCAGTTATAGACGTTATGTTCCCCCAGCAGAGCGCTCTGCATGGGAACATTATAATTTTTGCCAGAGATCCAGAAACGTAACCCGCTGGAACGATGCAGGATTTGGCTCGCCCTGATCTCCGCTCCCTCTCCCAAACCATAGGTGATCTGGTGGACCGGCGTGATGCCAGCCAGATATCCATAAGAGGAATCGTCTCGGTTTAACACCGCTGCCCGGGGAGGATCATGCTCCTTGGTTGCTGAGGAAGCCAGCTCAGTAAACAGCCGCGCCTTGCTGGCGCGGTACTCTTCATACGTCCCGTGATAGTCCAGGTGCTCGTGGGTAATGTTGGTAACCACCCCAATATCAAATTCACAAGCCCCCACCCGCTTTTGTTTGAGACCATGGGAAGTCACCTCTAGAATCACATGGGTTAACCCTGCAGAGACCATCTGGGCCAGGTAACTTTGCACATCGGGCGCCTCAGGTGTGGTGACGTGGAATCCAGTATCAATAACCTCATCTCCAATGACCGCGTTGACAGTTGAAATCATTCCAGCCTGCAAACCTGCAGCACGCAGGATATTGTAGATCAAATTGCAGGTGGTCGTTTTGCCATCGGTTCCCGTAACGCCAATAACCGTGAGGTGGCGAGCAGGGTACTCGAAGAAGGCAGCCGATAGACTAGCAAGCGCCGAACGGCCTTCGTTAACCTGGCAATAGGGCACCGGCAACCCAGCCAGCGACTGAGTCCCGACAATAGCGACCGCACCGCGTTGGATAGCATCCGGAATAAAACGATGTCCATCCACATGCTCACCTTCGAGCGCCACAAACAGATCCCCTGGCCGGGTCTGGCGCGAGTCGAGGGCGATTCCGCTGATCGTGATATTGCCTTCAAAAGCCGGGACTGCAAACCCGCTCTTGCGAAGAAGGTTGGAAAGGGCGATTTGCTGAGCAGCCTTAATCAAATTCGCGATCCTAAAGATATTAAAGACGCCCTGGAGGCGAGCACCCTGGGCGTCCCTATGAATTCCTATGGAGTAACGCGGCGTTGGCCTAAGAAAGCCTCTGGCTCATCTCTTCCAGTCTGCCGGCAACAGAGCCGTCTAAGACTTTATCCCCAACGCGCACGACCAAACCACCGAGGATAGCTGGATCCACTCGAAAAGTAACCGTAGCCTGATCACCAATCTTAGAAAGGATATCTTCCTTCACAGATGCTTTCTCCTCCTCAGTGAGCGGCAAGGCACTTGTAACCACCGCGGAAGCACCAGCCATTTTTTCACCTTCTAACACCACTACTTTGCCGGATTTAACGCCAGAGAAGAATTCGTCGATAAGGGCGCGTTGACGCTGCTGGTCAAGAGATTCACCGATCAGCTTCTGAGCCGCGGCCATTGCCAGAGCGGCCACTTGACCGCGCACTTCGCTTAGAATGCGTTCCCTTTCGCGTTCCACCTCTTGAAGCGCCTCCTCCCGCCTCCCGGAAGCTTCCGCCTCAGCCTGCGTCAAGATCTCACGCCGCTGCTGCTCCGCCCTTTCAGTGGCCTCCCGTACTGTGTGGCTGGCCTTTACTTGGGCTTCATTCAGGACGTCTTCCGCTTCCTTCTCAGCGTTTTCCCGCGCTTCCGCAGCCACCCGCGCATCTTCAAGGCCTTGAGCGATCGCTTCTCGACGTCTTTCCAACAAGTTAAAAATAGGATCGTATACCCAGGCCTTCAAAACCACAACCAATATTCCAAAATTCAAGATCTGAACAATTAAATAACCCAGGTTCAGGCCTAATGCTTCCATGGGATCTCTCCTTAGTTAAGTTATGGCAACGCAGCCCGGTTTAGAAAACGAATAAGATCAAGAGTGCAACCACCAGACAGTAGATTGCTACAGCCTCGGCAAATGCAATCCCAAGAATCATATTTGTCTGCACAACACCGCTGGAATCAGGGTTGCGCGCCATCCCCTGCACGGCGCCATTAACCACGATGCCAATCCCGGCCCCCGCCCCAATTGTTCCGATCATTGCTAGTCCTGCTCCAATAAGTTTTGCTGCTTCGGGATCCATGTTACTGACTCTGCCTCCTTGAATATATTTTTGCTAATGGGCTTCTTCATGCCCCTGAGTTGCCTGATACATAAAGACCATCGTGAGCATGCCGAATATCAGCGCTTGAATCAGCCCAACAAAGAATTCCAGCATGAGCACGCCCGACTGGGCGAACACTGGTATCAGGCTACCGATCACGAAGAGAAGCACTGATCCAGCAAAGATGTTTCCAAATAAACGAAATCCAAAAGAAAGGATCTTCGAGAACTCAGAAACCAACTCCAGCAGCCCAACACCAAAATCAATGACCCCAAAAACTGGTCTGGAGAATACATGTTTGACGTTGACGAATTTTGTGAAGTAATTGAGGCCCTGAGCACGCAATCCAACAATTTGGGTCATAAATACTGAGAACAGCGCCAAGCCAACTGTGAAGTTCAAATCTGTGGAAAGCACCCGGACGTAGGCGACCAGAGAAAATTCTCCGTCTTGCTTGACAATGGTTGCTATCCCAGGTGTAAGTTGGCTGACCGCGTGGCCACCCTCGTCGGCGTGCTCTATGATACCGATGCTATCCACACCGGGCAATAATTCCATCCAATTGACCAACAAGACATACAAGGTGATGGTAGCAAAATATGGGAAAATCGTCTTCGCCCATTTGCCAGCTGTGGATTCGGTCAAGTTGAAGATCGCCTCGAAAAATGCTTCCATTGCTCCAAAGAAGCCTGTGGGCACCATTTGGCCACTCAAGGCAGCTCTTCGGACCACCAAGGCAATAATAATAATGATGATATCAGCGATTACCATGGCGGTCAGAGTATTTGTCCAGTAGAAAGGCCCGATTACGGGTGCAGTGAATAATGGCTGGCCGGACAGCCTTTCTGCCGGCAGTGCTACATGGGGCAATACAGGCGGATACGCTCTGGCGGCAAATACTCCCAAAACGATAAATAGAAGGACGAACCAACGATGGACGCCCCAACGCCATTTAAATCTTTCTGCCACGATCTCAATCCTCCTGTTGGATGTCAGTTTCATGATTCGCTCCGGACTTAATTTTAGAGGTCGCGGTTCTCACTACCCAGAACATCATAAACAACGTCACGGGTACACTGCCGATCATCAATATAATTGTAAAAAGTGGCCGGGTATCGAAGCGGTTATCGAGCCACAAGCCCACGAAGAGGGCGACTAACAAGATGATCAGCGTTAAGCAGCCGACTTGACCAGCAACCGCTGCCAGAGTCAGGTTGAAGGCGCGTTGCGCCCGATTTCGATCAGATTTATCCCCGATCTGGCCCATGGCGGGCAGATTGTAACACAGGTCACTAATACTCGTCAATGTGACCGCTCATCCGGGTGGGAAAAGCGCTGCCGCCGCAATGTTGGACCAGCCAAACCAGGGGGCAAAGACGGTTCCTACCAGGATGATGCCCGCAACCAGGACTACTAGCGCAATCGAATAGGAACGGGTGAGTGGGACAGGCTTGTCTTCATCTTCAGAGCGATACAGATAAACTACCTTTAGCACGATGAGATAGTAGTATAGACCAACGATCGAATTAAGCACACCGACCATTGCCAACCAGACCAGGTTGGATCTAACCGCCGCCGCGAAGACAAAAACCTTGGCCACGAAGCCTCCCAACGGCGGCATACCGGCAAGCGAGAGGAAAGCAACCAGCATGACCAGCGATAGACCGGGAGCTCGCCGGCTTAGCGCAGCGTAATCAGCGATTTCATCCGAACCCGAAACTCGCGAAAAGGCAGCTACTGCACCGAAGGCTGCTAAATTCGTGATCACATAGGCCAATAAATAGAACACTGCCGCGGCTATACCGAGAGAGGAGACAGCTGCTACACCAATCAATGCGTAACCAGCGTGGGCGATCGAGGAATACGCTAACAAACGTTTGATGTTCCTCTGCGCAAGCGCCAGAGCGTTT
Organism: Anaerolineales bacterium; assembly: GCA_035643335.1. GTDB lineage: Bacteria > Chloroflexota > Anaerolineae > Anaerolineales > UBA4823 > DASQQR01. The sequence goes on along the minus strand of DASQQR010000033.1, from coordinate 4,229 downwards.
CCCAGAGTCATCGAGGCCGTCGAAAGTGCGGCCAGGATTGCCGCCCAATAAGGTACCGCCACCGGGAACGCTACCAACAGCACTCGCATCAAGACCGCAAAACCCGCCGCTTTGGAAGCGGTGGAAAGGAAGCCGGCTACGGGCGTCGGCGCACCTTCATAAACATCCGGAGCCCAAAAATGGAATGGGACCACGGATATCTTAAACCCAAAGCCCACCAAAACCAACATTAACGTACCCAAGACCAGCCCAAAAGGCAACTCTCCCGACAGCACTGTCTGAGTCAAAGCGGTAATATCTGTCGTCCCGGTAAAGCCGTAAAACAGGCTGAAGCCGTAAAGCATCACCGTTGAAGTCAGTGCTCCGAAAAGCAGATACTTGAATCCTGCCTCGGTGGATTTACTATCTGTTTTGAAGAAACCTGCCAAAATATAGAGAGGGATGGAAGTGGTTTCAATGGCCAGATAAAGCATGATTAAGTCGCCCGCGGAGGCCATCAAATTCATTCCGATCGTGGAAACCAACAAGAGCAAGTAAAACTCCCCTCGCCGCCCCAGAGCCTTAACTTCCATGGCAAACAGAGAGGTTATCGCTGCCCCGAAGATGAACAACATCTTGAAGACGAAGCCCAGCCAGTCATCCCGGAGCATTCCGCCCCAGACCCCGCTGGATTCTTCTCCCGGCCGAGCAACCGCCAGGCTTACGACCAGGATGACGACCAATCCGCCTGCCGAGACCCAACCCAGGAACCTGCGACCTTCTTCATCCCACAGCAGATCAAGCACCATCAGAAGTGCCGCCAGGACCAGCAGCAATATTTCCGGCAAAATCGCCAGGATCATTGTTGTATCAATGTTGCCAAACACCTAGGCACCTCCGAACAGGCTCAACACGCTCTTGACGCCTGACTCAACAATAGGAACCATCACCGAGGGATAGACTCCCACACCGACCAAAATCACGCACAGCACTCCCAGAGCAACCTTGTCCAGGACGGTTACATCGGTTATGTGGCCAACAAACTCTTCGGGCATATCGCCAAAGAACACTCTGCCAATAACCCGGATGATATAAGACGCTGTGATGACAATTGAAATTGCTGCCACGATGGCGATCCACGGCCTGTAGTTCCACAAGCCCATAAAAATCGGGAACTCGGCGATGAAACCTGAGAAGCCTGGCATGCCCATGGACACCAAACCGCCGATGATAAAAGCTACCGCAACCCAGGGCATCACCCTGACAAAGCCTCCCAGCTGGGGGATTTCGCGCGTATGCGCTCGATCATAGACCATCCCTACAACAGCAAAAAAGAGCGCCGTCATGATTCCATGAGAGAACATCTGCACACCAGCTCCGATCAATCCGTCCCGCGTCAGCGTGGCGAAGCCCATGAGCACCAGCCCCATATGGGACACGGATGAGAAGCCGATCACGTACTTGAAATCGGTCTGCACCATGGCAATATATGCGCCATAAACCACGTTAACCAGGGTGAGAAAGATGATCCAGGGTAGGTGGAATCTCGCCCCTTCCGGCATCAGCATGATGCCCACTCTCAGGGCAGCGAAAGCCCCCAACTTCATCAGTACACCCGCATGGAACATCGATACGGCCGTCGGCGCAGCCACGTGACCATCCGGGCTCCAGTTGTGGAACGGAAAGATACCGCCGAGGACCGCAAAACCGAAAAAAACAAAGGGGAACCAAAACCTTTGAAAAGCGGGTGAGAAATTGGCCTGTTCCAGGGCCAGCATGTCGAAGGTATTGAGCCCAGAACTAAAATACATCGCCAGGGCGCCAATTAGTGCGACCACTGATCCGATAAAAAGATATAAGGTCAATTTCATCGCCGCGTATTCGCGGGTCACTTTCCAACCCCAGATAGAGATCAGCAAAAACATCGGAAACACAGCGATTTCGTAGAAAAAGAACAAACCGAACAAGTCTAGTGCTACGAATACCCCAAACACACCGGTTGCCAGAATGAAAAGAAATGCGAAGAACTCCCGCGGGCGGTCATCGAGCCCCCAAGAAATCAAAACACCAGTGAACATCACCACGCCTGTCAGCAGAACCAGGGGGGCACTGATGCCGTCAACCCCCACGTGGTAAGAAATGCCCAGGACCGGCAGCCAGTTGTATTTCTCCACAAATTGATAACCTCCAGCAGCTGCATCATAGGAGAAATATACCCATGCCGATAGGAACACGGCGAAGAAAGCTGCTGCCAGGGCGGTGACCCGAATTTCAGTTTTCCGCTCGCCTGGTATCAACAAGAGCAGCAGAGCCGTGACTATGGGCGTGAAGACGATAACACTCAAAATCGGAAATTGCATTAATCACCTCGGAATCTAATGAGAAGTGCGATGCGCATCTATGAAGAGCGAGTTCACGAGCAATGCTTTCAAAATCAGTTCAGAACAGCACCGACATAGCTCGATTGATCACGTCCAATATCCACGCCGGCCATACCCCAATCCAAAGCATCAGGACCATCAAAGGAGCAATAACCATGACCTCGCGCGTTTTTATCTCGGCGATATGCCCTATCCAGTGCTCGTTCAGTGGTCCATGAAGGGTCTTTTTTATACCCTTAAGGATGTACGCACCCGTGAAGAGCAAACCGATCATGCTCACAGCGGTATAAACGGTAAATACTGGCCAGGCACCTCTCACCACGAGAAACTCAGAAATGAAACCGTTCAATCCGGGCAATCCCAAAGAAGCCATGGACGTAAAAATCAAGATGCCACCATAGACTGGGATCAAAGGGAACAGCCCACCGAACTCGTTCAAATCGCGAGTATGCGTCCGTTCGTAAATCACGCCCACCAGAAAGAACATCCCGGCCGCCGACAAGCCATGGTTGAACATCTGCAGCACGGCGCCATTCAATGCAATCACGGCGTTATCCGTACCTGCAGCAAAGGCAGCTGCTGCTATCCCCAATACAACAAAACCCATGTGGTTGACCGAGGAGTAGGCTACCAGGCGTTTGAAGTCATCCTGTCCGTAGGAGGCGAAGGCGCCGAAGATAATTGCCATGGTCGCCAGGAAAGCCAGCGCACCAGCATAGAACTTCGCTTCTTGTGGATAGAGCGGGATGACCAGGCGCAAGAAGCCATACGCCCCCAGTTTGAGCAAGACTCCTGCCAGGATCATCGAGCCAGCAGTGGGTGCTTCCGTGTGCGCGTCGGGCAGCCAGGTATGGAACGGCCACACAGGGACCTTGATCGCAAAGGCGATGGTAAAAGCCCAGAATGCAATGGCCTTTACGGTTGTGATTGGAAGGCCAAATAAAGTTCCGTCCAACGAGGTCCAGCTACTGAACAGGGCTGGCATATCAAAGGTGCCCGAGACCACCCCTATCATCTGGATCGCCAGCAACAAACCCAAGGAGCCTGCCATGGTATAAATCATGAATTTGAAAGAGGCATAAGTGCGCGCCTGCACCTTGCGCCCGCCCCAGATTTCTCGTTCTCCTTTTTCGCTGCCCCACTGGTTGATCAGGAAGTACATCGGTACTAAACCCACTTCCCAAAAGACAAAGAACAACAAAAGATCCAAACTCAAGAACACGCCCAGCATGCCCGTTTCCAGCAGAAGGAACAAGATCATGTAGGATTTCACTCGATCTTCAATGCTGTAAGAGGCCAGGATGGACACAGGCGTAAGCAATGTGGTCAGCAGGACCATCGTTAAGGAAAGCCCATCCACTCCCAGGTGATAGGTTGAGTTGATTGCCTGGTACCAAATGTATTGCTCCTCAAATTGGAAACCGGGAAGCGCTGAGTTAAATCTCAACCACAAGGTGATCGAGAATGCCAGGGGAAAGAGGCTACCGATAAAAGCCACCCAGCGGAGGAGCTTTTTCTCTCCAGAGGGCAAGAACAGCAGGACTCCAGCAATGATCGTAGGGGAGAACAGGATGAGTGTGAGCAATCTGTTTGCGATGGGATCCATCATTCGCTCCAATTAATTTCGTTTTTCGCAAGGATCTTACGGCTGCAGCAGGAAGAATAGATAATAGAACAGGGTGCCAAAGGCGATCACCAAAGCCATGACCATGTACTGCTGGACGCGCCCGGTCTGTACAAAGCGGAAGGATCTGCCAAGCCGTTTGACGGTTTCGCCGACCAGGTCGCCGAATCCGTTCACAATGGGTTTGTCGATCCCATTTCGGAAGATACTCCCCAAACTGAACATAACTCGCGCGAAGGCATGTA
>DASQQR010000032.1:0-10842 GCA_035643335.1 Anaerolineales bacterium | reverse complement strand
AGATTCTTAACCGGAGTCTCTTGAGATGGGGTTTTCACGTTGAATCTGTGGATCAGTTCAGCCGAGCGCTGTGAAATGGCGCCGAAATCCAAAAAACTCAAGTGAGAATAAGGTGGCCGGTTATGTTCTCGCAAGATCATGTTCTCAGATACGGTGAATTCCTTGATCATCCCATCCCGCATGCGCTCCTCCGGGATGTACGAAAGACCGCGCGCCATCACTTCGCCGGGGGACTTGCCAACGATATCCTGGCCATCCAGAAGTACCTGGCCACCGGTCGCAGGGCGCAAGCCCGTGATCACCTCGGCGAGTTCACGCTGGCCGTTTCCGGAAACACCCGCCAACCCCAGGATCTCGCCAGCCCGAATTTCTAGATTGATCCCTTTTAAGGCCGGCGTCATCCGGTCGCTTTCGGCCCAGAGATCACAGATTGCCAGGCGGACTTCGCCGGGAGTTAAGTGGTCTCGTTCCAGTTTCAGACCTATCTCCCGCCCAACCATCATGCGTGCCAGGTCCTCCGTTGTAGTCTCGGCGGTCGGCCGGGTGCCGATCGTCCTCCCGTCACGAAGAACTGTAACACGATCGCTAATAGCTAACACTTCGTGCAATTTGTGGGAGATAAAGATCAGTGCGTGCCCATCTTTGGCCATCTGGCGCAGCGTCACGAACAATTCATCCACCTCTTGCGGGGTGAGCACCGCGGTGGGTTCATCCAGAATCAGAAGGGCTGCACCCCGGTAAAGCGCTTTAACGATTTCTACTCGCTGTTGCTGCCCAACCGCCAGCTGCCATATATAAGCGTGAGGATCCACCCGCAAACCGTAGATCTCGGCCAACTCGTTAATGCGCTTCGACACTCGATCCAGGTCCGTGAGCGGCTCCCGGGAGGAGGGTAATCCTAATGCCACGTTCTCAGCTACGGTCAGTGACTCGACCAGCATGAAATGCTGGTGAATCATGCCGATGCCCATCCGGATGGCATCAACCGGTGACTCTACGCTCACAGGCTTGCCATTGATGCGAATATCGCCTTCATCCGGACGGTACAGGCCATAGAGAACGCGCATCAGCGTGCTCTTCCCGGCGCCATTTTCCCCCAATAAGGCGTGTATCTCACCCGAGCGCACGTCAAAATCCACGTGATCGTTCGCCAAAACGCCTGGAAAACGCTTGACGATATTGAGCATCTGCATGTGCTCAATGCGAGCCTTACCGGAGGGCAGCAAATCGGAATTTTTCATAGAAAGAAATTGTTATGGAGAGAACGGCCATGGCCGTTCTCTCCATATTTTGGCTACATAGAATGGATCTCGATCACTCGCTTGGCCCTTCCATTCCTTCCAGCAACTTCGGCAAGTACCAAATCTGCTCATCGGTTGCCGTCTGGCCAGCGGGGATGTACTCGGTGCCATCCTGAAGATTGATCGGTCCGGTCCACACGTTGATGTCACCGGAAGCCATTCCGGAGATGAACGTATCCAGATCGGCTTTCACGTCAGCGCTCAATCCAGGGCCATCGAGCCAGCCCACAGCAGTCTGGTTCTCATCGTTCAAGTCCTGCCAGTACGGCGGGTTCCAAACCCAGGATTGCGTCCAGGTACCGGCTTGAACCTGCTGTACGGTCTCAAGATAAGCTGGACCCCAGTTGAAGTAGGGGACGCCCAAGCAGATGTCCGGGGCTTGATCACAAGCACCCTTGTAGTCATAGGGAATCGCCCGCACCTGGTCGCCTTGACTGGCGCGCTGACCGGCCACATCGATGCCTTCGGTGGTATCGATCCCGCTCAAGACGACATCCGCGCCGGTATCAAAGAAGTTGTTGGTGACTTCCGTTGGGTCCAGCGTGACGCCTGGGATATTGAACCAGAAGCCGATCCAGGTGACTGTGTATTTCAAGTCATCCGGGTTCAGTCCGCGGTAGTTCTCGTAGCAATAGCGTGCCCCGAGGTAGGCCGAGGAAGCCAACCGGCGAGTCTCGAAGTTGATCAACGGACCGAGATAGCCGAGGCTTCCCGTATCGGTTGCCAGGGCGGCCGCGCAGCCGGCGATGGCTTTCATGTCCTCCATACGGCCCATGATGTTGCCCTCATTGGGAGGGGCTGTGCCGGCATCATGTCCCTCTGCCCACGCATCGTCTCCCGAGATGTTGATGAAGGTTACATCCGGATACTTTTCGGCCACACCGACGGTGTCCTCTTCAAACTCATCCGAGGTGGTCAAGACCAGCTGGGCACCCTCAGCCACCATGTCATCCACCACCCCCTCCAGAGTGGCTTCAGGCTTGTCAGCGGAATTCAGGGATTCGAACACGATCATGCGCGCCCCGGGCACATTTTGTTCTACGTACTGGCCCGCTTCGTAATGCGCCTGGCTCCAGCCGTGGTCGTTCTTAGGTCCAACCAGTACCACACCAAAGACGAACTCCTCTCCGCTGGGGGCTGCCGTCGGAGCAGCAGGCGCCTCAGCAACAACGATCGAACCATCCTCGATCCCGGCAACAGTATCGTCAGCCAGCTGCTTCACGTCGGCTGGAAGATCGAAATCCGGATTGTAATCCATCTTCAATCCGCCATTGGCCAACGTTGCGGAGAAGGATTGTCCGCCCAACGTGCCACCTTGCACCAGGCCGATGATTTCGTGTAGTACCACCGTCCAATCGTAAACCTGGTTGGCGACCACGATATCGGGTGCCAGGGAAGTCTGGCTGGATTGCGTTCCAAACCACAGGGCGCTATTCTGTTCAGCCACGCCGATCGCCCCAACGACCATCTGGGCAGAGCCGGTCAGTGCATCCGCACCGGCGTTAATATGCGTTTGGGCCGCCTCAGAGGCGAGCGCAACGTCACTGAAAGAACCGATATAGTTGACGTTGACCTGGACATCCGGATTGGTGGCTTTGGCGCCGGCGACAAACCCATCCACATACAGCTTTGCGTCGCCGGTTTCGATCGGCCCGACCACCCCGAGGACGCCGCTTTTCGACAAACTGGCAGCGATCACCCCATTTACGTAGCCACCTTGCTCAGAACGGGCTTCATAGGCGAACACGTTGTTGATGCCCTGATCGACGAAAGTATCAACGGTGGTGCCCCAGGCGAAGCTAGTATCGGGGAAGTCGGGAGCGATTTCCTGCACCGAGCTCCCATACTGCGAGCCGTGAGCGATCACCAGGTCGTAACCCTGGCTGGCGTAGTCACGAATAGCCGCCGCGGCGTCGTCGACGACGAACATATTCTCGGAGTGTGCGAATTCGAAGTTGTCCGCGCCCATCTCATTTTGGATGGCCGTCAAGCTATCGTACATGCTCTGGCTGAAAGCCAAATCATTGATCGCGCTGGGCATGACCACTGCAACCCGGAAAGGTCCGGTGGCAGGCGCTTCGGTCACGGCAGCGGGAGGCTGTTCAGTCTGCGTAGAAGGTTGCACAGTTGGCGTAGCGCCACCGCAGGCACTCAAGATGAGTGCCAACAGTAAGAGTATTCCTAACCATTTGCGATTTTTGTTCATGTTCTCCTCGATTCTAATTCTGATGGTTTATAGGGTCTGGCCAATATCGGCTTTCTGTCGAGAGAATTTGGATGGGATCACCTCCTCAATTGAAAAAGTAATCTTATCGATTCACAGTAAATTCTGCTTCTACTCGCCACGCTCGAAAGGTTTGGTCAACGCTGCCGGAGGGCGAACGCGTTGCACGGCCACCACTAAGGCCAGGATGGTAAGTACATACGGCATCATCACGGCGTATTCTGAAGGAATGGGGATATTAAGAACCTGCACCCACAGTTGCAAGGCGTTGACCATACTGAAAAGCAATGAACCCACCAGCACCCCCACTGGACGCCAACCCCCAAAATAAACCAGCGCTACCGCAATGAAGCCGAGGCCATTAGTCATATTCTGCTGGAACACGTTCAATAAAGCGATGGAAAGTGAGGCGCCCGCTAACCCAGACATCATCCCGCCGAAAGTGACGGTGAAGTAACGCACCCGGCTCACGCTTACACCCAGGGAGTCGGCCGCGTGGGGATTCTCTCCCACAGACCGGATCTTCAAGCCCAAGGTAGTTTTATTCAGCACAAACCACGATATTGGGACCAGAGCAAAAGCGATATAGACCAGAATGTTGTGGCTGAAGAAAATTTCCCCGATCACAGGAATGTCGCTTAAAACCGGTATATGTACAGGCCGGAAGCCACTTACGGTCTCCACCGTGCCCAGGGTTTTCTGAAAAAGCAGGTCGCTCAAGCCTAACCCAAAAAGATAAACACCTATGCCGCTGATTCCCTGCTCAGCTCTCAGCGTGACGCTGATGAAGGCCATGGCGAGGCCCATTGCAAAACCAACAAGCATAGCCGCGAATACGCCCAACCATAAATTTCCCGTATTAAAAGCCACATAGAAGCCAGCGAAAGCACCCAGAAGCATCTGGCCATCCACACCAAGGTTTAGGATACCGCTCCTTTGTCCGAAGGTTTCCCCAATTGCAGCGTATAAATAAGGGGTCGCCAGGCGAATCCCGGATGCTAAGATGCCCACGATTACGTTAGCAGCGAAGAGGTCGGTAATCATGGGACCACCTTCGCTTCTGCATCCGTAGGGGGAAGGGCCTCTTCTTTTGTCTCGACTGTCCGCGCCCGGGCCAGCCGCCGTCGCCATAGTTCGCTGCTCACCACAAAGACCACGACCAACCCATTCAAGGCCGTGATCAGAGCCGATGGAACCTGCATAACCCGCTGCAGCTTATTGGCACCAACCAGCAAGGCGCCAAACAAGAAGGAAGCTGGAATGGTGCCCAGAGGGTGCAGCTGGCCGAATAACGCTGCCACAATGCCGTTAAAGCCCGCCCCACCCGTAAAACCCGTCGCTGAACCGTCTGTAAACATGCGATGATTTACGCCATATACCTGGATCACTCCCGCCAGGCCTGCGAAAGCTCCGCTTAGAAGTAAGGAGAGCACGATGTATCGCTTGACATTTACGCCGGCATAACGCGAGGCGTGAGGGTTGAGGCCTACCGCCCGGATGCGGTAACCTGCTGTAGTCCGCCACAGGAATATGAAGACCAGAACTGCAGCCATAATCGCCAGCCCAGTGCCAAGATGCAAACGCGTGGGAATCAAACGCGGTAAATCGAACTGAGCCGACAAGCGTGCCGTCTGGGGAATCCGTGAGGCCGCTTCCAGCTGCACCGGATCGATCATCGGTCCACGCAGCAGATAATTCATCCCCTGCACGGCAATCTGATTCATCATAATCGTGCTCAAAATCTCATTGACGTTGAAATAGGCTTTTAGAAATCCAGGAATGCCGCCCCAGATCCCGCCAGCCAGAAAGCCAACCAGTAAAGCAGACGGGACGATCAGCCATCCAGAGGCATCCGGGAATTTTAATCCGACCAGTGTGCCCGCGACTGCCCCCACCACCAGCTGCCCCTCGCCTCCGATGTTGATCACGCCACCACGAAAGGCGATGCAAATTCCCAGGCCCACCAGCAGCAGCGGTGTGGCCTTAACCAATGTATCGGCCAGGGCATTCTTGCTCCCAAACGCACCCTCTAACAGGGCCGAATAGGATTCCAAGGGGCTCGCTTTGAGCAGGACCAACATGACCGCCCCAATTGCCAGAGCGGCAAGCGTCGCCAACAGAGGTAACAGAAAATCAAATACCCTGACCAGCCGGGGGAGTCTTTCAACCAATCCTTGAAGGGACATAAAGAATCAATCTTCTCCAAAGGTAGTGCCCAGAGCCATGGGTGGTGCCACGCGTAAAAGGCGTCGCAGTGGTCGTTGGACAAACCTGGGCATGAAAACCACTAATCGTTCCGTTACATCGCTACCTGCCACAAATAAGACCGCGATCATCAACAGCCATGGGATCGAGTTAAATGCTACCACGGATACCTCTGGGAATGCTTTCTGCAGAAATGTCGCCAGGGCCTTGGTGGCACCAAACAACACTGCCCCAAACGCGCCGCGCACTGGCGACCAGCCACCGAAGATGACGATCGCTAACGCAATCCAGCCCAGGCCGCGGGTATGCCCTTCCGACCAACCCAGTTTGACATTGAAGGAGTAAACCGCCCCGGAAATACCCACCAGCGCTCCTCCAAGGATAGAGTAGAGATAGCGGATCCGATTGACATTTACGCCGCGGGCGAATGCAGATTCCGGACGTTCGCCCGCTGATCTGATGCGCAATCCAGGCTGTGTCCGGAAGAGCAGAAACCAGGTGACGATAACCAGGATAAAAGCAAAATAGACCGTAGCGTCTTGATTGAAGAAGATTGGGCCAAGAATTGGAATCTCCTTCAATACCGGGATACCAAAGTGCTTGACGACTGGGCCGGGAATTCGAGTGTAGTTTTGGCCGAGAAAAGAGCTCAGATCGTCGCCGAGTAGAGTCAGCACAAAGCCTACCGCTACCTGGCTCTGGCGTAATCGAATGTTGCCAAAGGCGACGATGAGGGCGAATAGAGCGCCCACCGCCGCAGCTGCCAGGAAGCCAATCCACAAACTCTCGGTTTTCAGACCGACGACGAAACCTGTCATCGCCGCCATCAACATGGTGCCGTCTAGCGATAAATTAACGACCCCCGCTCGCTCGGTGATCGTCTCGCCGGAGACGGCGATCATCAGTGGCGTGGATTGAAATATGATCGAGGCCAGAATCCGAATTATTTCGCTATCATTCATGTGGCTTCTTTTTCCCAAATATTCCCAACTTGGTCGCATCTCCGAATAACAAGACCAGCAGAACCATCACCCCGGTTAGAATTCCGCCGAGCGAGGAATGCAGCTGGGTGCGGAGTTGGAGCGTGATACTGCCATTAAGTACAACGGAGAAAAATAAGGCGATCAAAGGTACCCAGAAAATCCGGTAGGAGGCCAACATGACCACCAGCAGAGCCAAAAAGCCGATCCCGCCGGAGATACTCTGCCTTAGACTGTCGAACCAGCTTAGCACTCTTACGGCGCCACCCAGGCCAGCCAGCGCGCCACAGAACATCATGGCCAGGATCGCCTCGCGCTCGCTCGAAACGCCAAGCAAGAAGGCAGAGCGCGGGTTCTTCCCCAACGCCTTCAACTTGAGTCCCCAAAAAGTACCCCGCAACGCCACAACCACCAGGGCGAATGCAACGACCAGGAAAACAAACGACAACGGGCTGAAACGGGAGTCAGCGTAGCGTGGCAGGAGAGCCGCATCCTGGAAGGGTTGGGTACCCCGGAAAGTGCCCCCCTCGGGAGGCTGCCAGGGCCCTGAGATCAGATAATTGGTAAGGATGATCGCCAGGTTGTTTAGCGCCAGGCCGCTGAAGATCTCGTGCACTTTGCCCCGGGTCTTCAAAACGGCCGAAAGGCCGGCCCACAGGGCGCCTGCCATCATCGAGGCGATAACCTCTAAGGCGATCAAGGCAGGGCCGGGCGCCTGAACGCGCAACGCGACCCAGCTGGCGGCAATCGATCCCAATATGATCTGGCCCTCCACACCGATATTCCACAATCCAGCGGTGAAAGTCGCCAACAGGCCGGCAGAGCTTAACAACAACGGCACCCAAAAAGCCAATACGCTCAACGTCTTGGATTGGTCGCCAAAGGACCCCTGCAGCATGGCTTCAAACGCTTCAACCGGACTGGAACCGAATAACAATAACAGGCCGGAGGTGAAGACCAGGGCCGCAACAATAGGCACAATCGGCCAGGCCCATCCCATCCAGCCACGAATTCTAAGGTTCACGCTTGCCCTCCGATGAGATATCCGAGCTCCTCCGCCGATGTACTTTTCGCATCCACAACTCGAGACATAACGCCGCCCGAGAACACGGCAATCCGGTCGCTGCGTTCGATAATTTCGTCCAGATCGGCGGATATAAATAGAATGGCTGTGCCAGCTTCCCGGCGCCGGAATAGCAATTTCCAAATATAATCCGTCGAACGCAGATCTAGGCCACGGGTGGGATGCTCGAGCAACAATAACTTCAAGGGGCTATTGAGAAGAGCGAATAAGAAACGTTGTTGGTTGCCGCCGGAAAGCTCGTCGGCCAGAGTGTCCGGCCTCCCGACAATCTGGTAATGCCCTATGCGAGACTGGGTCTCCCGTTGAGCCTCGGACCAATTCACAAAAAAATCGTGCTCCGGCCGGGCCAGAACCACGTGTTCTGTCAGGCTGAGGCCAGCCACCAGGCCCTCCTCGAGGCGGCCTGCGGCCACATAAGCCACGCCAGCAGACTGCAAGTGGTGATACGACCACCCCGTGACATCTTTACCAGCCAGCATCATCTGGCCCTGCTCGGGACGCAGTAAACCGGCGCAGGCCTGCAGGATCAATTTTTGGCCGCTGCCCTCCAGGCCAGCCAGACCAAATACCTCACCGGCACGTAATGTGAGGTTAATATCCTTTACCGCAAGCCGATAAGTGGAGAGGGTAACGTCGCGTAGTTCCAAGACCGGCTGGCCCAGTTTAAAATCCGGCCGTTCGCTGCGCGCCGGAACCTGACCAAACATCAGTTCCACCAGTTGTTCGTTCTGGCAAGGAATATCGACCTCTCCAACCAGTTGGCCAGCGCGCAAAACATAGGCATGGTCGCACAGCTCCTGGACTTCGTCCAGCTTATGCGAAACCAGGATGATCGTCTTGCCTTCTTCGTGGGACAAGCGCTGCATGGAACCAAATAACTTATCTTTCTGTTCCGCGCTGATGCCGGTGGTGGGCTCGTCCAGAATCAGCACCTGGGCGCCCCCTGCCAACAACCTCACCAGTTCTAATTCCTGGCGTTCACCGAGAGACAGGCTGTCAACAAAAGCCTGGAAGTCGATTTCAAACCCATAACGAGAGGTGATTTTGCGCAACTCAGCTTCCGCAGCTCTGTAATCCAGCACAGCGTCGCCTTCTTTGCCCAACAGATAATTGTCGATGACCTTGAAGGGAGGAAAATCAAGCGGATCCTGGTACAACATGCCAATCCCGCTGGCCAGAGCTCCAGCTGGAGACGAGAATGTCTGCGCCTGGCCATCGATCAAGATCTCCCCGCGATCCGGCGGCTGGTAACCCGAAAGGATTTTCATTAAGGTGCTTTTACCAGCACCATTCTCCCCTAAAAGCCCGTAAATTCGCCCCTCTTCTAAGCTAAGGCTTATTCCGTCATTCGCCTTCACCGGACCGAAGTACTTGCGGATCTGTTGTAGTTCAATGTGCATAGCGTTCTGTTTTCCAAGCCAGCGCCCGCAAAATCTTTAACGTAACAGGTTAGACGCCCACAACTTAACTGCGAATCGTGCAATTTATACCACACCTTGATATTCGTTCCAAATCCAGATTCTCTAAAATATTGAACTCGATGGCCTCCTTGTTGGATCCCCCGGATCAGGGTGAGATCCAGGTACCGGTTTCGCCGTTCAGAGCCCGAGATATGTTCTCCGGATTGGTGATCAGGGCTTGCTTCCCACCCGCTTCCAGGAACCAGTTCACGGCCTGGATTTTTGGAGCCATGGAGCCCTTGGCGAAATGCGTCCCCTCAGCCAGGTACTGCCTGGCTTCGGCCAGGCTCATCTTGTTGATCCATTCCTGGCTGGGCTTGCCGTAATTGAGGGCCACCTTTTCGACTGCGGTAGAGATCAGGAACAAGTCCGCTTTGATCAGGCGCGCTAGCAGGCTGCTGGCGAAATCCTTATCAATCACTGCCGCCGTCCCTACATACTCCCCCTGTTCTTTATCGATTACCGGGATGCCACCCCCACCAACGGTGATGACGATCACACCCGCATGGATCAGGGTCTGAATGGTTTCCAGTTCCACCACCTCCTTGGGGAGCGGCGAAGGCACCACTCTGCGCCACCCTCGGCCGGCATCTTCGACCACACTCCAGCCCATCTCCCGCGCCCGCCGTTCGGCTTCACCCTCGTCCATAAACCCGCCAATCGGCTTCGAGGGGTTTTGGAAAGCGGGATCGTTTTTGTCGACCAGCACCTGCGTGATCACAGTGGCGACGGGCTTCTTGATGCCGCGCCGGTACAACTCGTTTTGTAGGTTCTGTTGCAGGGCATATCCGATGGCACCCTGGCTGTCCGCGCCACATACATCCAGAGGGATTTCATGCATCCCCTCCACCCTGTGGGCGATCTCAGAACGGCGCAGGATAAACCCCACCTGCGGGCCGTTGCCGTGGCCAATCGCCACGTCCCAACCGGCCTCGATCATGTCGGCAATATGCCGGGTAGTTTCCTTGGCAGCCAGGTACTGGTCCTCCACTGTTTGGTGCTCTTTATCTTTGATCAATGAATTCCCGCCGATAGCGACCACGGCGACGTTTCGGGGTTTGTCGATCATAGATGACTCCTTAAGGTATATTTGTAAATTGGGGATTGGTATATTGGTGTATCGGCGAACAAAACTAATCATTTTCTGGAAAGGTAATGTCGGGACCATAATCAAGATATTCTTCTCGAACGATGTGATCTCCGTACTCCATATGTCCTTTTTGTTGACCGCGGACGTATCGGATAAAACCATTCAGTGACCGTAGAGCAGATTGGCACAACTCACGCTGATGTGGCAAATCTTGTATCGTATAGCCGGCTTCATCACAAGCCACAAAAGCACTCAAGGTTTCACTGAGCGAACCTCTAGCCGTGTAGTAAAAACGTAGACTATCTAGATAGTGATATCGTCCATAACCTTCCGCAATGTTCAAAAGCGTGCTTGTAGCCGCGCGGCGCATTTGTGTTGCCAAATTGTACTTCTCCTCGGATGGCAGACTGTTAGCTACCCGGTAGGCCTCCTTAAAAACCTGTAGCGCCAACCGGTAGCAATCCAGATCCTCAAAGCCGCTTTGTTCCTTTCCTGGCA
>DASQQR010000031.1:0-3625 GCA_035643335.1 Anaerolineales bacterium | reverse complement strand
CCTGCAGGTAGTAGATTATGCCTTTCCTAAACGGATCCTGCCAGTCAGAGAAGGTTTCCAATTTGGAGTTGGTGTCACCGACCGCCTCGTAACCCAAATCGAACAGGTCGGAGTAGAAATATGGCAGGTGATGGTACGCATTGGAGTCCCCTGCCATGTTGCTGCCAGCCACTCGACCCATAGTATTAGCGTTGTCTTCATGCTCGACGCGCATGCGAATGCCTAGCGCCGGATTAAAGAACGAAGCTACGTCGCCAGCCGCATACACATCCGTATGGGTGGTGCGCAGGAATTCATCAACGACGACGCCGTCCCCCACTTCCAGGCCAGCGGCTAGGGCCAATTCAACGTTAGGAGCAATACCAATACCAGCGAGCACGTTGTTCGCGTGCACCTCTCGACCACTTTTTGTTTTCAGAACCAGCTGATCCCCTCGCGCTTCGAGACCAGAGATCAATTCGCCGGCGAGGACTTCAACACCCTTTTCGCGATAATAGTCATTAAGGAATTTAGATAAATCCGAAGGGAAGCGACCACCGCCAATACCCTCTTCCGGGAAGATGATGACTACTTCTTCGTCATTCATTGCCAGGGCAGCAGCCAGCTCAGACCCAATGAAACCCCCACCGATGACGGCGAAACGCTGTCCTTTTTGCGTTCTTTCGCGCAGCTTTTTGTAGTCTTCGAAGGTGCGAAAATAGAGAATATGTTCCTTGCCGAACGGAAGCTGGTGGGGCGCTCCTCCAGTGGCCAGGAGCAGTCTATTGTAGCTATAGACCGTGCCATTTTCATCGATTGCTTGTTTGTCCTCAGGTCTGAGCTGGCTGATCCTCCGTCCCAGGTGCATGTCCACCTGACGGTCTTCCGTTCCGCGCCAGATGTCCTCTTCGGGTTTTCCTTTCCATAAACCCTTGGTTAGAGGAGGGCGGTCATAGGGTGGGCTGTGCTCGGCGCTGACCACTCCGATGGAACCCTGAGAATCGACCTCGCGAATACCTCTAACTGCGGAATCGGCGGTCATTCCACCACCGATAATTAGATACTTGTAATACGGCATAACTTCCTCCTTCTCTGAGTGACGGTTATATGTTTTTGACTAAACAATGCCATTATTTTGATGCAATTGAGCCGTGAATTGGCGATAGATTTTTTCATCTTCATCGAATGCCCCCAATGTTGCACTTGTAACCATACCGGCTTCCACCTTCTTGACCCCGCGCATCATGGCGCACATATGTGAACCTTCCACGAGCACAGCCACCCCCCTTGGTTTAAGTATATCATTGAGAGCTTCGGCGATCTGTTGGGTCATGTGCTCCTGGACTTGCAGCCGGCGAGCGTACATTTCGACGAGGCGAGGAATCTTCGACAGGCCGATGATCTTGCCATCGGGGATATAGCCTACATGCGCCCGGCCGAAAAAAGGCAGCATGTGGTGCTCGCATAGACTGTAGTATTCGATATCCCGTACCACCACCATGCTGTGATAATTGCCTTCAAAGATGGCCCCGTTGACAAGTTTAGATGGGTCCGTATGATAACCGCTGAGCAATTCCTCATACATGCGGGCCACCCGCTCAGGAGTGCGCTTCAAACCTTCCCGATCAGGGTCCTCTCCGATCTCAGCGAGCAAGTCGCGAGTCAGGTAAGCAATTTGACCGTTAAAGGAGGGATTATCTTCAAGATTTGACGGCTCCATCATCTCCAAAAAATTTATACTTGCGGTTTTTGTTTCCATATCATATTTTCTACCTTTCAAGGATATGAGATTGGCGGGTTCAGGCAATGGCGTTGTCAGGCCGACGTAACGGGGAATAATCGATGAAGATCTATCCAATCTTTCTAGGGAGTCTGTTCATTTCCATGCTCTTCCACGAGTTGCCGCATGTTTTCCAGCCAACCTTGGGCAGATCCAGCGGGACCGATGGAATCGAGAATAGCACGTGTCTGGGGTGAAAGGATATTTTCCCACTGGTAGCCCAGGTCGGCCATCATCGCTGCGATAGCAATGCTGTGGCGGATGTACCAGGTTGAGAGATCTACCATCAACTTTTGGCGGGTGCGAACCGCCAAGGTCTGCCCATCTGGCTTTATCTCGCCCGTCAGAACCTCGCTTTCATCGGGTATCATCACCAGCCAACGCGAGGATTGGGGTGGCAATACGTGGTACCGGTAGACTTTGCCGCGACATGCCGCGCATACGTGCGGACAGCCTGCCATACACAAGATTGTGAGGTCAACACCGCGTTGTTCTGCGCTGTCGAGGCGGTCCGATATCTGGTTGGCTTCTTGGGGCCAAAAAGCCACCACCAGCCGCTTCTGAGCAGCATCGATCATCGATCGGGCGTGTTCCAGTAAGACCGGATAGCCATGAGCATTCCAGACATTCTCATATTCTGACTGCACAGCAACATTGTTCAGGCATGCCTTGGTGTCCTCCAATGAGGACTTCAGGCTTTGTTGCACTCGGTGGATGAGCTCCTCTGGAGCGACCGGAGAATAGCGCACGCTACCTTCCGTGTCGAGACGCACCACCGCGCCACGTTCCTCCAGCTTGGCGAGCACATTGTAAATGTTTGCTCGCGGAACACCAGAGGCTTTGGCGAGCTCGTAGCCATTCAGCGGGTTGGCTTGAAGCAGAGCCACATAGGCTTGGGCCTCGTACTGGCTGAACCCTAACCCTTGGAGTTTAGTAGTGGCGTCTGACATGAATTACTCCCTTAACGTAGTTGTTATAGCAACTACTATTTTAGTCTGATTTATCTGATATGTCAAGATGAGGCTTTTTGGGATTTATCAGTGCGTCATATAAAGAAACCCACCCCGAAATTTCCGGGGTGGGTTTCTTGGGGAGAAGCAGAAAACCGCTAAGCTGGCATAGATACCTGGGGTAGCTTCTGCATGGCCGCTTTGATAGCCTCTTCAGGATACTCATAATCCTGCAGTTGGCCGGAGAGGTAGGCCTGGTAGGCAGATAGGTCGAAGTGGCCGTGGCCGGATAGGTTAAAGAGAATGACCCGCGATTCGCCTTTCTCCTTGGCGTCCATGGCCTCATCGATTGCTGCGCGAATGGCGTGCGCAGATTCGGGGGCCGGGATGATCCCCTCAGCGCGCGAGAACTGCACGGCGGCATCAAATGTCGCCAGCTGGTGCACGGCGACGGCTTCGACGTAGCCGGCGTTATACAGCGCGCACATGCTGGGCGCCATGCCATGATAGCGAAGACCCCCAGCATGGATGGGAGCCGGAATGAAGTCGTGACCCAAAGTGTACATCTTGACGATGGGCGCCATTTGAGCGGTATCGCCGTAATCAAAGGTGTATTCGCCGCGCGTCAGCGTGGGAGCGGCCGTGGGTTCCACCGCCAGCAGGCGAGTGCGCTCTCCTTCGAGCAGGTTCTGGCGCAAGAAGGGGTATGCCAGCCCGGCAAAGTTGGAACCGCCGCCGACGCAGCCGATTACCACGTCGGGGTACTCACCCGCCAGGTCCATCTGCTTGAGGGCTTCCTCACCGATCACGCTTTGATGCAGAAGCACGTGGTTCAGTACTGAGCCCAGGCTGTATTTCTTTTTACCTCCTGAAGTGGCTGCGGCCTCGACCGCCTCCGAGATAGCGATGCCCAGAG
>DASQQR010000030.1:0-2479 GCA_035643335.1 Anaerolineales bacterium | reverse complement strand
TCCGCTGGGAGTAAGCCCAGGAGCGGGAGGCCGGGGGTTTCGCCGTTCAGGAACGCGGCCTCGTCTTCGTCGCGCACCTTGTTACCGGCCAGCCAGAGGCGCGTCAGACCGATATCGTTGGCCAAAGACTTGATCTGGGCGGCCGTGCCCAGGCTGCGCCGGGTAGGCTCGACCACGATGATCATGGCATCCACGAAGTCGACCGTAGCCCGGCCCAGGTGCTCGACACCGGCGTACATGTCCAGGATCAGGACGTCTTCTTTGCGAAACAGCAGATGCGTGAACAGGGTTTTGAGCATGGCGCTCTCTGGGCAAATGCAGCCCGAGCCGCCGGTGTCCACGGCGCCCATCTCCAACAAACGAACGCCGCGATGGGCTACGCTGAAGCGCTCAGGAATATCGTCGACGCGGGGATTGATGGTGAAAAAGCCGCCGACGGTGCCGGGTTTGGCGCCCGTGCGTTCGTAGATCAGCTCATCCATTTCCGAGATCGGGTGCAGCTGCGCCCTGAGACCGTCTGGAAATCCCAGCGCGCCGGCCAGGCACGGCGATGGGTCAGCATCCACGGCCAGCACATTGTGCCCCGCGTCGCCATAAACTTGAGCCAGCAGCGCGGCCAATGTGGTCTTGCCAACGCCACCTTTACCGCTAATTGCAATTTTCATAGGGTTCCTATTATCATCTCAAGAACTTGAAGCGGAGGCTTGCTCCTCATTACCGAGAGGCCTCCCCATAACCTTTTACTAAACGGTGAGTCAGGGTGCTACCGAGAATAGCGCAAGCATCTGTGGAGAGGTGGTGGCTCACCGAAGCATCAAAAAGGATCTGGCACGAAGCCGGGAAATCTTCATCACCGCACCAATAAACGGCCAAAAGCGCCACATGGGGTAGGACCTGAAAAACATAGGCCGCATCTCCGAGAGCCTGATCCTGGGCGTGTTCCTGCCCTCCGATCTTGGATGCATTACGCCTGAAGGCTTCCAGGTCGTTCCCAAACTCTCGGGCAATGACTTTGCCGGAGTATCCCTGGAAAGCTTGATTATAAAAACGCCCATCCGGTAACTCGGAGAAAGCAATCCAGTGATTGGCCAAAGGTGTGCCGTCGCTGAGCCTGAAATAATAGAGCAGCAGTGCCTGCATCATTGACGATAGTTCTCTGCCGGAGGGCTCGTCATGTCCGCCGAAATCAGGAAACGTTAAAACCACCGGGCGATCCCACATGGACAAGCGAAACTCGCCCTTTTTCGTTCCTGTGGAGGTATACTCGGCCCCCGTGTGGCTGGCGAAAACACAGGGATCCATGCTGGCCAAATCGGCCCGCAAGGAAGCGATCCGGCTGGCCAGGTGGTCTTGATCTCTGTCCTGGATCATCGCCCCATTGTCCATTCACACCTCTACCGAGAGACAGGTGAGGGTCTCCCTGACGCCTGGGATGGGCTGGATTGCTGTAGCCAGTATATCGCCCAGGTGATTTACATCCCTGGCCTCCACAACTGCGATGGCGTCGTAAGGTCCGAAGGTCATGTTGGCCTCGATCACGCCGTCTAGCCGGCGCAATTGGCGAACCACCTCGTGGATTTCTCCGGTGCGGATGTTGATTAGAATGTAGGCTTTCATATCATCCTTTCAGCGTAATTTCTCAGCAGGAATGGGTGGGTGTTGGTTGGAGCGGGCGGAGCCCGCTCCAACCAACACCCACCCTCCAGTTATTGAGAAGTTACCTATCATCTCTCTTTACGCCGCAGGAAAATCGCCCAGTAGACAATGGCGACCAGCAAGGAACCACCGATGATGTTTCCGATGGTCACGGGTAGGAGATTACTGATTAAGAAGTGGGTCCAGGTTAAATCGGGCACGCTAATACCTTTGCCCACCAGGAACGCCGGATCGAAACTCTTGATGATCAGGCCGACAGGGATGAAATACATGTTGGCGACGCTGTGCTCAAACCCGGCGGCCACAAAAGCCGTAATCGGGAAGATGATCGCCGCGATCTTGTCGACGGTGCTGCGGGCGCTGAAGGTCAGCCAAATTGCCAGACAGACCAGGGCATTGCAAAGTACACCCAAGGCAATGGCCTGCACAAAACCCAGGTGGACCTTACCATCGGCGATTCCAAGCGCGGTTGCGCCGATAGCCCCACCGCCAAAGGTGTATTGTTTGCTGAGGTACACCATCAGGGCTGTCCCTACCGATCCAATGAAATTGCCGGCGTAGACGATGACCCAGTTGCGCAGTAGCCCTCGCGTGGTTACTTTGCCACTGGCCCAGGCCATGACGATCAGGTTATTGCCTGTAAACAGTTCAGCGCCGCCAACGATCACCAGGATAAGGCCGAGGCAGAAGACCAGGCCGGCAAGCAATTTGGAAACGCCGAAAGGCCACTCTGCAGAGGTCCCGGCGGCAATGGTGGTGGCGAAAACCGCCCCCAGGGCGATAAATGCGCCTGCCAGGATCGCCAAGGCAAACATGGTGAGCG
>DASQQR010000029.1:0-9986 GCA_035643335.1 Anaerolineales bacterium | reverse complement strand
GCCAACATGAGAGATGCCCAGGGAGTGATCGTATCCTACCAGAAGGTGGTTTCAGACTTGCAGGAGCGAACAGCGCGGTTTTCGACGAAGGTGCCGCGCTGGATAAACAGTCTGGCATGGTTCACTACTTTTCTGCTGGTTCTGATCGCCATAGCCCAATTGGGTTTGCTGGTTCAGGGATTACAGCTAATCGAGCACCAACCTGGTACTCCGGTCGAAGAAAGGGGCGCTCGAGATGCGCCCTAGGTTTCCGGTTACGGCACATATATTCCTCCGCAAGGGAGCCCAAATCCTGATGTTGCGGCGCTACAACACCGGTTATGAAGACGGAAACTACAGTGTCGTCGCCGGCCACCTGGAGGCTGGCGAAACGATTAAGGGCGCAGCTATTCGAGAGGCTAAAGAGGAAGCCGGCATTGAAATCCAGCCCGAAGATCTGAAGATCGTAGGAGTAATGCATCGCAGTTCCGGTGATGAACGCGTGGATTTTTTCCTTGCAGCGCATAGATGGGCTGGCGAACCCCGCAACCAGGAACCAGGAAAATGCGATCAAATCGCATGGTTCCCAGTCGACCGGATCCCGGGGAACACGATTCCGTATGTTAAGCGCGCCCTCGAGAATTACCGCAATGGAATTTGGTTTGACGAATACGGCTGGTGAAGAATAGCTGACATTCAGCTGGCCGGTTTGCGCCTTACGATCGCATCCGTCATGCGAACAACACGGGCGATGAATTCCACATCATGCACGCGGACGATGTCTGCACCGCGGACGATGCCCACGACCACAGCTGCCGTCGTGCCTTCCAAACGCTGATTGGGGGGCAAATCGAGGCTATAACCAATAAAGGATTTGCGAGAAGGTCCGATCAGCACCGGATAACCGAGGGAACAGATCTCGTCCACCCGGTCGAGCAGCTCCAGGTTCTGTTCGACCGTCTTTCCAAACCCAATCCCGGGGTCCAGGATAATCCGCTCATCAGGAATGCCCGCGGAGTGGGCCAGATCGACGCTCTCAAGCAGTTCCCTGCGGATATCGATGATCAGGTTGTCGTAGGGCACGCCGACATACCTGCCGCCTAATCTTTCCTTGATCTGGGCATGGACCCAGGAACTGCGGTTGTGCATCAAGATAATGGGAACCGCTTTTCCAGCGACCAGGGAGCCCAAATCCGGGTCAGCCCTCAACCCCCACACATCATTGACCATGTGGGCACCCGCATCCAGGGAGGCCTCCGCCACCTCCGCCTTATACGTGTCTACCGAAATTAACACCTCAAATCTCTGCGCAATCGCCCGGATAACCGGAACTACTCGCTCGATCTCTTCCCGTGCGCTGATCGGTTGCGATCCAGGCCGGGTGCTCTCACCACCCACATCCAGGATGTCAACCCCAGCTTCCACAAAGCGTCGGGCCTGTTCCAATGACCTGGATAGGCTATGGCTCTCAACTGAGGGTACAGAGGGTAAGCCGCCACCTTCAAGCAAACCATCCCCCGAGAAACTGTCTGGGGTAACGTTCAAAATCCCCATCACGTACGTCCGCTGATCCCATTCCAATGTGTGGTCTTTGACAATAAGTTTATCAGGCTGCATCTTTTATGTAATCGCCCTCTTAGGCTTACTCAGCGTCCCTCCGCGCTCGTCCGCGTCCTATTGATACAACCAGCCCATCTTTCCTTGGAATGTTTACACCAACAAGGTCAAAGGGCGGTCCAGCCAGGCCTCTGCTTTGTCCATATTGGTGAAAATACCCAGCTCCAACCCCTGCGGAATCGTCAGCGCGGCGATTTCCTCAATCGCTTCCTTGACCTCCTCGTTGGCCAAAACCACGGCCAACCGGATATTCCGGGTGGAGGGATCGCTGCCCACCTCGACGGCATACTCGATCGCCTCTCTCGGAATCCGCTCGATCTGGCGTAAGTCGTATAAATTTCTGGTAAGCCGGTCCGAGTCAAGCAAGTGCTCCAGGGCGAATTCGCGCCAATGGGCAAGCGTAGCCGGCGTGATATCGGTAAATACGTAGTGCATCCCACCGTCCGGACGGCGTTCGACTGTATAACCGACATTCGGGTCGGGTTTCCAGTTGAGCGGTTTTTTCTCGGGTTCAGTCATAGGAACACCTCGCCTACTTTCTAATCGAATGCTCCAGAGAATTCAGAAAATTCTTAGCAATACCGCTGCTTCAATTACCACCGATTTTACCGCACTCACCCGCGGAATACCACTTTATGCTGGCGGTATCCACGGCTGCCAGTAACTCGCTCACCGTTTTGTCGAGGGTTGGATGGCGAAAATCTGGCGCCAGGTCGGCCAAAGGCACCAGCACGAAGGCGCGTTCTGCCAGGCGCGGGTGAGGGATAGCCAGTGGCGCGCTTTGCAGGACCACTCGATCGTAAAAAAGGATATCCAGGTCGATTAGCCGGGGGCCATATCTGAATGTGGGCTCTCGACCCAAACGAGTCTCCAGGTCCTTGAGGACCAGCAGCAGGTCCTGCGGGTCCAGATCGGTTTGGGCCTTGATCACCTGGTTGAGAAACGCTGGTTGGTCGGTATAGCCCCAAGGCGGGGTCTCATAGACCGGGGAGCACTCGAGCGGGGTGATTACAGGAGCCATGGCCGCGATAGCCTTCTTAAGATTAGAAAGCCGGTCACCCAGGTTGGTACCCAGCGCCAGGTAAACTGTGTGGCTCATTATAAGATCGATTAAACACGTTCAATGATCGTGGCAGTGGCCATACCGTGGCCGATGCACATGGTCTGAAGGCCGTAGTGGCCCTTGCTGCGCTCGAGCTCATAAAGCAGTTTGGTCATCAAGATTGCGCCGGTCGCGCCCAACGGATGTCCCAGGGCAATGGCGCCGCCATTATGATTAACCCGCTCCGTATCCGGCGGTTGCGTCTCTTGCGCCCACGCAAGCACTACGGAAGCGAAGGCCTCGTTTATCTCGATGACATCTATGTCCTGCATCGAAAGGCCAGCCCGTTCCAGAACCATCCGGGTCGCCGGGATAGGGGCATCCAGCATGAGCACCGGATCTGATCCCACCACCGCCCGGGCCACGATCCGGGCACGCGGCACCAGGTTGTAACGTCCCACTGCCCTGGCCGAAGCGACCACCAGGGCGGCGGAGGCATCGCTAATTTGGCTGGCGTTCCCAGCCGTGATCACCCCATCGGGTTTGAAAATGGGCTTAAGCGCGGCCATTTTCTCGCGATTGGGCGGCATGCGCACCCCTTCGTCGGTGGTCACCTCTTGACCGTCCGGACGAGTGATGACCAAGATCTGGTCTTCGAAGTAGCCTGCTTGGATGGCATGCATCGCCCTCACATGACTCTGGAAGGCATAATCATCCAGTTCATCTCGGGTGAGCCCCCATTTCTCGGCCATCATCTCGGCGCTGATGCCCTGGTGCACCAATAGGTAGGGAAAATCGGGCGGCCATTCAGCCGGCCAATCCGATCCCAGCGGTTGGTGGGACATCATCTCGGTTCCACCCGCAATGACGATATCCATATCGCCTGCCAGGATAGCCTGGGCAGCGAAATGCACCGCTTGCTGGCTGGAACCACACATCCGGTTTAGGGTAACGGCGGGCACCTGCACAGGAAAGCCGGCTTTCAACACCGACAGGCGCGCCAGGTTGGCTCCCTGGTCGCCCAGGGGGGTCACACAGCCCCACACTACGTCCTCCACGTGAGCCGGATCGACTCCCGCCCTGCAAGCCGCCTCCTTCATGGTCAGGGCGCCCAAATCGACCGGAAGCAGCGGCGCCAGCGCACCCGTGGGTTTTCCAACCCCAATCAGTGTGCGTACCGCGGAGACGATAAATACCTCGTTCATTGTCGGATGATCTCCTTACTCTGGAAATCTTAAAGTGCTTATAGCTTACCATAAGTATGGGCGAAGCACTGCCCTGTGCTTCTGAGAATGTGCGTGCATGTGTCCGCCAGATAATCCTGCCGACGACGATTGTCAAAAATTCTTCGGAAGGCTAAAATAAACACCATATGGCTCAAGCTACTTTTAACTTTCCGCGCGGCTTTATGTGGGGGACAGCTACATCTTCTTATCAGGTCGAGGGAAATAACACCAACAGCAACTGGTACGCCTGGGAGCAACAAGGTCACATCGTGGACGGGCACAAGGCCGGTCTGGCATGCGACTGGTGGGGAGGCCGCTGGCGGGAAGATTTCGACCGGGCCGCCGACGGCGGTCAAAACGCCCACCGCCTCTCGATCGAGTGGAGCCGGGTGCAGCCAGCGCCTGATCGCTGGGATGAGGACACCCTCGATCGCTATCGCGAGATGGTCCGGAGTCTCGGCGAACGAAACCTGACGCCCGTAGTGACCTTGCAGCACTTCACTGTGCCCTTGTGGCTGGCCGAAATGGGAAGCTGGGAAAACGACGAAATCGCCCAGCACTTCGCCAGGTACGTCAATAAGGTCGTTGAAGCCCTCCACGAGTACGTGGACACCTGGGTGACGATCAACGAGCCCAATGGATTGGCTGTCAACGGCTATCTGATGGCCGATTTCCCGCCCGGAAAACAGGATTTTGGTTCTCTCTTCCGGGCCCTCGTCAACATCGTGCGAGCCCACGCCGCGGCTTATCACACCATCCACGAAATTCAGCCGGGAGCAAAGATCGGCCTGTCCCACTACTACCGGGGAATGATCCCCGCAAACCCTCAGTCTCCTTTGGACCGCTGGGTGACGCGGGTGCTCTCGGCCAACTTCAACGATGCGGTACCAAAGGCCCTCAAGAGCGGTGTGGTCCGATTCCTGGCCCGCTCGATGCGCATCCCGGAAGCCAAGGATACCCAAGATTATCTGGGGATCGACTACTACACCACTGACTGGGTGAGATTCGATTTGCGTAAGCCAGGAGAATTGTTCAGCCGGCGTTTTTTCCCGCCCGAGGCTGAATTGTGCGATACGGATTTCCTGGCCAACGCTCCGGAAGGCATGTTTCGGGCAATCAAATGGGCGCGGCAATTCAATCTCCCGATTATTATCACCGAGAACGGTGTTGCTGATGCTGGTGATCACTTGCGCCCGCGTTACCTGGCCGAACACGTCCAGCAGGTGTGGCGGGCGGTGAACTTCAATTGGCCGGTGAAAGGCTACTTCCACTGGACCCTGGTGGACAATTTCGAGTGGGAACGAGGTTGGACGCAACGCTTCGGCCTCTGGGAGCTGGATACCGAAACCCAGGCGCGGCACAAACGCCCCAGCGCCGATTTTTACGCTGAAATTTGCCGCGAAAACGCTCTCTCGTCAGATATGGTCGCTAAGTATGCTCCAGAGATATTTGAGAAGATGTTTCCGGGATAGCCATGCACGATAAATGGTTAGATCCAAACAAATATGCGACCATCGTCTGCCGGCCGGCTCTGCCCAAAGACACTCCGGATGTCATCGCGCTGACTCACAGGATTTGGGAAGGTGAAGATTATGTCCCGGAGATCTGGCCGGACTGGCTTGCCGACCCGGAAGGCTTGTTGGCGGTGGCCGAATACGGTGGCCGCGTCGTCGGGCTGGGCAAGCTCACCCGGCTCTCCGAGAATGAATGGTGGATGGAAGGCCTGCGCGTCCATCCCGATTTCGAGGGGCGTGGCTTTGCCTCGCACCTCAATGATTACGTTCTGGACTTCTGGAAGCGTAACGGCTCGGGTGTCGTCCGCCTGGCCACCGGATCCTACAATGAGCCCGTGCACCGCATGTGCAAACGTAGTGGATTCATAAAAGTTGGCGAATACACCTCCTACAGTGCCCCACTGCTGCCCGGTGACGAGAAAAGGACCAGCCAGGCCTTTTCTTCGTTAAAAGAGATCGATGTGCCCAAAGCCACCAATTTGGCTACACGAAGTCCTGCGGTGGCTTTGAGCTTCGACCTCATGGATTTGGGTTGGAAGTGGGCGATCCCTAAAGCTGAATATATCTCTAGAGCGGTGGGAAATCAGGCGGCATGGCGGTGGCGCGGCGGGCGTGGACTGCTGCTCACCAGAGAAGATGCGGGTGAAGAGGATGAGCGTATACTCACCATTCAGCTGCTGGCTTGTTCCGTACAGGATCTGGCCGAATGCCTGCAGGATCTGAGAGGCTGGCTGCCGGCGCGCGGGTATGGCAAGGTGAACTGGTTCGCGCCAGTTCGTCCCGAAATGGAGCCAGTCCTGAAAGCCGCCGGTTTCCAGCGCAGATGGGAAGATTCGCTTTTCATTTACGAGAAAGCATCGGAAGCCTGACGTCGCAGAATAAGATCCGTAAGTCGCATGATGATCAACACCCCTATGGTATAATTCGCTCGCCTGGAGTCCCCAAACTCCAGGCATTATTAGGAGAGGTAGCATAGTCTGGCCTAATGCGCACGCCTGGAGAGCGTGTGTACCGTAAGGTACCGCGGGTTCGAATCCCGCCCTCTCCGCTAAGTTTTTGCCTCATAATGAAATTTGCTTCAAGTTCGCACTGGCTTTGTCCAGGGTGAGAACTCCAAGGCTAACCGCCTTTGTCAGGCTCGAAGTGACCTCGTACGCCCAGAGCGCAGGAACGGCGAATGGGTGTCCAGCCTGGATCAGTCTTTCCACTAACCTCCAACACGCATCGCTGAGTTGGCTGGGCATGAGCAGCCGGGCAGCAATTTGCTGCAGGCCCGGTCTAACCTGGGCCTTGTGGATTCCGTTATCCTCCCCCCAAGCGTGTGAGATAGTCCGTCAAGGTCAGTCCAATCAATAAAGCCAACCAAAAGATTCCCATGACCGCGAAGATCCGCGTCAGCTGGGTACTTCCCCAGATATGCATGAAAAACAGGGCTACCAGCAGCGCTTTGGCGACCGCGATCGTAACTGCAATGGCCGTATTGAAGACCCCTAAGTCGAATGTCGACGCAAAGATGGTAGCCGCCAGCAAAACCACCAGGCCAATATATACAAAAACGTACCTGCTGCGAGGGATAATCTCTGGTTCCATTTTAGCCTAAGCCACCAAGTACAATAATGGGAAAATGAAAATCCATACAATGTCAACAAAATGCCAGAATAGGGCAGCCAGTTCCACGGGAGCATAGCGTTGGGGAGTAATCCATTGCTGCCAGGTGAGAAACCCCACCGTGGAGACGAACGCGATTCCTACAACCATGTGCAAGGCGTGCATGCCCGTCATTACGAAGTAAAGACTAAAGAACAATTTCGCCTGATCGGGATTTGTGCCCGGATAGTTGAAGCTGCCGCCTGGGAATAGATTGTTTTCGATTTCGTGGGAATACTCCAGAAATTTCAGACCCAAAAACCCGAGACCAAGGATCACCGTGATAGCCAAAAGCATGAGCGACAGTCTTCGTTCGCCGCGCTGAGTAGCATTAACCCCTAAAGCAACCGTGAAGCTACTGCTCAACAACAAGAGCGTGTTTATGCTTCCTATCCTGGTATCTAGAAATTTGCTGGCTTCAGCGAAGACCTGGGGATATGCGTGACGGTAAACAATATAAGCAGTAAACAGAACTCCGAAGAACATAATCTCGCTGGCCAGATACACCCACATGCCGAGAGAATTGAGCTCTATATCCTCTCGCTCCCCTAATTCGAGATGTTCGACCGGCTTCGCCACAGACTGAGCCATTTTAATTCTGCTCCACAGGGAAGGTGTAAGCCTCAAATGTAACCTGAGGGATTTTGCCGAAATTTTCAGGCGGCGGCGGGGAGGAAGTTTGCCATTCCAATCCGCTGGCTTTCCATGGATTGTCGCTGGCCAAGGGACCGTTCACTAAAGACCAGAGCAGATACAGCAGAGGTAAGATGTACCCGGCCGCGAGGATAGATGCACCGGCAGTCGACATCACATTCAACACTTGAAATTCTGGCGGGTAAGTGGCATAGCGCCGGGGCATGCCCAGGTAGCCCAGGATGAACTGCGGGAAAAACGTCAGGTTGAAACCCATGAAGATTAGCAACGCGGCGGTTTTTCCCCAACCTTCTGGATACATGCGACCGCTGATCTTCGGCCACCAATAATGGATGCCACCCAAATAAGCCATCACTGCCGAGCCTACCATAATGTAATGAAAATGAGCGACGACGAAATATGTATCATGCACATGCACATCAATGGCAAGCGAAGCCACGAACAATCCAGTCAGCCCGCCGATGGTAAACAGCCAGATAAAACCGAGCGCATATAACATGGGTGTGTCGAAAGAGATATCCCCCTTATACATGGTGGCAGTCCAATTGAAGACTTTTACTGCAGAAGGAATAGCCACTAAGAAAGATAGGCCCGAAAACACCGCACCAGCATAGGCGGATTCGCCGGCCACAAACATGTGATGACCCCATACCAGGAATCCAATGACAGCAATCGCCAGACTAGCCGCCGCCACAAAGGTATAGCCAAATATCCGCCGGCGCGAAAAAGTGCTGATGATCTCGGTTACCACCCCCATGCCGGGCAGGATCATAATGTACAC
Organism: Anaerolineales bacterium; assembly: GCA_035643335.1. Lineage (GTDB taxonomy): Bacteria > Chloroflexota > Anaerolineae > Anaerolineales > UBA4823 > DASQQR01. The sequence goes on along the minus strand of DASQQR010000029.1, from coordinate 1,526 downwards.
AGCTGGATGAGAATAGAACCAGAATAAATGCTCGAACAATACCGGATCACCTCCTCGCGTTGGATCGAAAATGCCAATCCCGAACACCCGTTCCAGGGCGATTAAGCCCAGGGTGATAGCCAGCACAGGTGTAGCTAAAACCAGGATCAGGCTTGTGGCATAATGCGCCCACACGAAAAGGGGAAGGCGCGACCACGTCATTCCAGGGGCGCGTTTCTTATGAATAGTGATGATGAAATTTAGCCCGGTAAAAATTGAGGAGAACCCAGTGACGAAAACCCCAACAATGGCAGCCACAACCGCCGAGTTACTGTAAATGCTGCTGTACGGCGTGTAAAAAGTCCATCCGGTATCCACACCACCAGTGATAACCGCGATAAAGGTAAACAAACCTCCTAACATGAAAATATACCAGCTGGCCAGATTGAGGCGAGGAAAAGCAAGGTCCCGAGCTCCTATCATCAGGGGAATCAAGAAGTTACCCAGTATGCTCGGGATCGAGGGGATCAAGAAGAACCACACCATAATGATCCCGTGGATCGTGAATAGCTTGTTATATGTCTCTGGTCTGACCAGGTTTGTTTCCGGCGTAAGCAACTCCAGGCGGAACATCATAGCCGCGATACCGCCCAATACAAAGAAAAGCGTGACCGAAATCATGTAAAGGATAGCAATACGCTTATGATCCGTAGTCAGCAACCATGACCTGGCCGTATAGCTGATATTTAGATAGTTCCGCCGGTACCGTTCCAGAGCAATCGAGCTCATCTCTCTATCTCCGTAATATCCTTGACCTTCCCTCCATAAGAGGAGTGAGTGTGCCTCAAGATACATATGCGGCTGACATAAAGCCGCGATCCTTCCTATCCATTACCCACCGCCTGAACCGCTGGAGGAAGGTGCCTCGTTACTCAAAGACTTAATATAAGCGATCAATTGAAGCACCTGTTCCTCTGAGATGCGACCCTCAAAAGTGGGCATAATCGATTGGTAATCTGCAACGAGCTTTCTCTGCGGGTAAAGTATCGATTCGCGGATGTAATTTTCATCCGCCGTAACCGTCTGTCCCGTGTCCAATTTCACCCGGCTACCGAACAAACCAACCAGCTGGGGAGCATTGACTCCAGAGCCGGGACTGTGACATCCTGCGCAGCCAAATTGATCGAACAACTGCCTGCCCGAATCCACCAGCGTGGGCGCAGCTTGACCGCCTCCACTCAGCCAATCCTCGTACGCGCTAGGTTCCAGAACGAAAATCGTACCCAGCATTTTCGAATGGTTGGTACCACAATATTCCGCACACAAAAGATGATACTCCCCCGTTTTGGTTGCCTCAAACCACAAAGAGGTATATTGTCCTGGAATGACATCATATTTTAGTCGAAAGGCCGGAACGAAGAAGCTATGAATGACATCCTGCGAGGTCATGATCAGACGGACGGGCTCACCGACCGGTACGTGCAACTGGTCGATCTCGCGCTGCCCATCCGGATGCTGGAATTTCCACATCCACTGCTGGGCGACCA
>DASQQR010000028.1:0-5174 GCA_035643335.1 Anaerolineales bacterium | reverse complement strand
TTGCGAGGCCAGGATTTCATTCATATCCCGCCGCATGAAGATGACTTTATAGTCGTATTGCGGCGGTAAATGTTCTAATAACGCCGAAATGACTTTTACGGATTTACCCCGCGCTTCTACCATCCATGCTTTATCGCCATCTGGCATTTTCTTGACTCGCTCGAACTCGTAGTAGCCTTTGGGGTTATCTCTGTCCGCCGTCCGGATTTCGTCGGTCAGCGGGGGAACCCCGCCGGCTTCCAGCATCTTCATCATCATCGAGGTGCCCGAGCGCGGCAAACCCGATACAATCGTCACGGTGTTATTCGCTTTTGATCTTCCAAAGAATTTGGTGAATCGTTCCACAGCCCTGTCCTTGTTCAAGTGCCTGCTTGTTAAGTGTTAGCACGAATTGCGGATCTAGAATGTACCACCAGCACGTTCTGGACTTACGATGCTCATCTTTTTGGACTTTTATGGCCTACAAATTGACAGGCTCCAGACCCAGGGACTGGCAAAATAAAGTGAATGATCAAAATAATTTTGCCAGCTCTCAAGCCTTGGAAACCTGTCAGATCTAATATACCTGATGAGCCCATGGATGTCAAAGGCGAAAATACCCACAGTCATCTATGCTATAATCGCGATGGCTATTTATAACCTTCAACCTTCAATCTTAAACCTTAAACTCCTTTAGTAAGACCCTATGCTTAATAAAATTGTCCGTATCCTTGGGGGCGACCCCAATCGAAGAGAAATTGAGAAATATTCCGAGACGGTAGACTACATCAACAGCCTTGAGGACCAATACGAGGGCTACAGCGACGAAGCCCTGCGCGCCCAGACTGGCCAATTTCGCCGGCGTTTGGCCAAAGGCGAGACTTTGGACGACATTCTGCCGGAAGCTTTTGCCGTGGTGCGGGAGGCCGGCAAGCGCAATCTCGGGCAGCGCCACTTCGATGTGCAGCTCATCGGCGGCATTGCCCTTCACCGCGGAATTATCGCTGAAATGCGCACCGGTGAGGGCAAAACCCTGGTCTCTACCATGCCCCTTTACCTGAACGCCCTGACTTTGAACCCTGAGTGGGTGAAGCGGGCTCGCAAACGATGGGGAGAAGACCCTGAGACCTGGAAATTCGAGCCCATTGAAGACGTTCCCGTTGGGTTGGGCACGCACCTGATCACCGTCAATGATTACCTCGCTCGTCGTGACGCTCGTTGGATGGGCGTTATCTATGCTGCCCTGGGTTTGAGTGTTGGGGTACTGCAAATGGCTGCTCGCACCGAGAATGGCAAGAAAGCCTTTTTGGTCGATTTCGAGCGCGAGTCGCCCCATGAGGACCAGCATCACCTCAACATGGTGCCGCGCCGGGAGGCCTACGCCGCTGACGTCACCTACGGGACCAACAGCGAGTTTGGATTCGATTATCTGCGCGACAACATGACCATGCGCCTCGAGGATCGCGTCCAGCGCGGTCACCACTACGCTATCATCGACGAGGTCGATAACGTCCTGATTGACGAGGCCCGCACTCCCCTGATTATCTCTGGCCCCGCTCATGATGATACGGAGTGGTATGTGCGCATGGCGCAGATCGTGAAGAACCTGAACTCGGAGGATTATGAGATCAGCGAGCGTGACCGCACCGTCACACTGACCGAAATTGGGGAGACCCACGTCGAAAATTTGCTGGATATGCCCCTGCGTGATCCGGAACGGCCGGAGGATGTCACCCCGGAACAGGCTCGTCTGATGGGCTATCTGGAACAAGCGTTGCGCGCCCAATATTTATTCAGGCGTAATAAAGACTACTTGGTTCAGGGCGGCAAGGTGATCATCATTGATGAGTTCACCGGTCGCCTGATGCCCGGCAGGCGTTGGTCCGATGGACTCCATCAAGCCGTTGAAGCCAAGGAAGGCGTGCGTGTCCAGCGCGAAAACGTCACCTACGCGACCATCACGATCCAGAATTACTTCCGCATGTATGAGAAGCTGGCTGGGATGACCGGCACCGCCGTCACCGAGTCGGAGGAATTCAAAGAGATCTACGATCTGGATGTGCTTGCCATTCCTACCAACCTGGAGTATGTCGCTTCCCGGGTCGATACCCCATTGACTGTGGTTGAAGCCCGGGATGAGGATGGCTACAAGTATGAATATTACGCCGATCGTGAAGATCCCGAGCGTGAGCCCATCTTCTGGAAGCGCAAAGACTACCCGGATGTCGTTTACCGCACGGAAGAGGCCAAGCTACGCGCCATTGCCCAGGAGATCCTGGAGTACAACGCATTAGGACGACCTGTGCTGGTTGGCACCACTTCTGTGGAACTCTCGGAGCGCGTCTCTGGCCGTTTGCGGGCCGAGCCGATCCGCCGCTTGGCCCAGGTATTGATCCTCCGGCAGGTTTGGATGGAGGCCAACAACCGGGTGGAGGATGGCCGCGTGATCTCGGAGCTCGAATTTCTCAATCAGCCATTAGAACAGCTAAATATTTCCGAGATGCGCAAGATGGCTCGCCAGCTGGATAGCTCATTTAATCCTTCATCCTCTGAGAATCTGCCCCGTTTAAGGTCGATCTTGAATCTGCCCGAGGGGGTCAACGAACGCTTGGAGGCTTGCCTGAGTGCAGGTATCTCTCATGAAGTGCTCAACGCTCGCAAGCATACCGAAGAAAGCCAGATTATCGCCGGAGCGGGCGCCTTTGGTGCCGTAACCATCGCTACTAACATGGCCGGGCGTGGTGTCGATATTAAATTGGGTGGTGAGCTTGCCGAAGAGGTTACGGCCAACGTCAGCCGTGTGCTCCGCCGGGCAGGTTTTGAGGACCCCTATGATATGACCCTGGAAGAGCAGCGCCAGGCCCTGCAGAAGATGGATCCGGTCGACTATGGTATTTATGATGCCGAGGTCAAATACTTCCTTAACTATATGGAGGAAATGGAACGGGTACGCAAACTGGGCGGTCTCCACGTCATCGGGTCCGAACGGCATGAGTCTCGTCGTATCGATAACCAGTTGCGCGGCCGTGCCGCCCGGCAGGGCGATCCGGGTTCGTCGCGCTTTTATCTCTCCATGGAAGACGAGCTGATGCGCTTGTTCGGTGGCCAACAGGCGGATAACCTGATGCAGCGACTCAGGATCGACGAGGCCATGCCTTTGGAAGTTGGATTGGTAGGGCGTATCGTTGAACAATCCCAGGGTCGTGTTGAGGGTGCTAACTTTGACGTCCGCAAGCATTTGCTTGAATATGATGACGTGCTCAATACCCAGCGCTCTAAGATTTATTCACAGCGTGATCGTATCTTCACCAAGGATGATCTCAGTGAAGATGTCGGAGAAATGCTTGAGACTGAGGTCCTCCAGCGCGTCCCTGAGGCATTGGAGGATGAAGAAGGCCCCTGGAAACTATTGGCCTGGTTGGATCAAATCCAGCCGCCACTGTCATTCAACGGTTCAATTTACCCATCCTATACCTTGCGCTTGATGTTGGATTATGTGCTCGACGAGATCGAGAAACGCGCCAACGCAGATTCCGCCGGGCAGGATGGCGAACAGGATTTCCAACTGGCGGAAGAGGTTTTGCTGGAACTGGCAGGCGACGCCTTAAAGGCAGAAGAAGAACACCTGCTGCATACCGTGAATAATTTGCTCACCCTGACCAGTGAACGTCTGGAAAGCCAATTGGACGAGCGCATCGAGTCCATCGAGACCTACTTTGACGCCTTGGAGATGGAAGAAGACGCGGAAACCCCTGGCTCTCGCCAGGTCGCGGAGGAGCTCTCCAGTTTAGTACACGTGCCGATCAAGCTCTCTTCAGAGGAATTGCGAGCGCTCAGGGATGGTGGAGAAGAGATCTCGATCGAAGCGGTCTCCGAATCGGTGCAGGATCAGGTGGAGGATGCCATCGTCGATCAAGCCATCACTCGCCTGGTAGGATCTGTGGAGCGCCGCTTGGAAGAAGAGCTGACGATAGACTCTTCAGCGCTTGAATCGGCGGACTGGGATGCTCTGGCAGACCTGATTCTGGAGGCCATCCATAAATTTTATGAGAAACGCCGCCAGCGCCTGATTGGCAGCAATGGGGACAGCCTGATCGCTAAGGAAATTCAGTCTGCCCTTGGAAAGGTCGACGGCGCCTTGGCAGATGTCCACCTTTTGGCGCTTTTGATCCAGATCCCCCAAGGGGCGCGGGCTACCTTCGATAAACGCACTCACCGGCGGGTGTGGCGCCGCACCACGCGCCTGACCTACGTTTACACTGCTGCGCGCTTCCTGGAAAACCGGGAGCCTGATGACATCGCCGCTGAGGTGCTCGAGCACCTGGAAGGAGCCCAGGCGGCTATGCGGCGAGCCTGGGGCAGAAGCGAATGGGGCCGCCTATCCGCGGCTCGCCCGGTGGATTTGGATGAAACCACTCAAACTGGTTTGCAGAACCTGTTGGGCGAGGAGCGATATGTCGAAATCGCGGATAAACAGCTTCAGCAGCTCCAGGCCGACGAGCGCGAACAGGTCCTCGATGAATTAGGTCGTCAGGCCCTGACCGAAGTCTACCGCCAGCTCCTGCTTGGAGTGATCTCCGAACTTTGGGTCGAATACCTCACTAACATGGAAGCGCTCCGAGTATCTATTGGCCTGGAGGCATATGCGCAGCGTGATCCTCTGGTCCAGTACAAGAGCCGCGCCTTTGAGATGTTCCAGGAGTTGCTCGGCAATATGCGTTTGAGCGTAATCAGCCGCATGTTCACTTTTCAGCCCCGCGATTTGAGCAGCGTTCAAACCATGGTTTCGGCGCCGCGCAGCCAGGCGCCGCAGATACAGGCTGAAGCTGAGCCTGTAAAACAACCTGTAAAACAAAAGGAAGAACGCCGCATGAGTAAATCGAAACGCCGCCGGAGACGCCGGTGATCCCTGATTCACGCAGGCGACCGCTAGAATACTATCAGGCGCTGCCTAAGGTTGAGCTTCACCGCCACCTGGAAGGGTCACTGCGATTGCGCACTCTCCTGGAGGTAGCGCGGGCCCACGGCATGGATTTATTGGGCACTGCCCGGTTGCGGCCGTTGGTCCAGATTCGGGAGAATGAACCGCTTACCTCCGAAAATTTCTTGTCGAAGTTCCAGACCCTGCGAAAATTTTATCGATCCTCCGAGGTAATTGGACGCATTACGCGTGAGGCCATCGCCGATGCAGCCGC
>DASQQR010000027.1:0-6659 GCA_035643335.1 Anaerolineales bacterium | reverse complement strand
TTTCCAGCTTGAAGGGCACCAGGAAGCGCGGCCGCAAGACGTCCTGAGGCGCCTCGCGCTGGATGACCTTGTTCGAAGTGCAGTACGGGCACGACGCCGTTAGCGCTCCTGGCGGAAGGGAAATACGCGCGCCGCAATTCTTGCAGAGCAGCTCCTTGCGAGCTTCTCCCCACCCGTTGGCCGCCCGCTCCAGGGTCTCAACCTTAAACTCAAACTCCTGGGCACCCTTTCCCACGATTTCTTTCTTGGGCGGTTCATAATAGCCGCAGTAGGTGCACACCAGGCCACCTTCGGCAACGTTGTAGGCTGTGTTTGCTCCGCATTGGGGACACTTAAAATCGACGATCTCTTTGCGCTGCTCAGGCTCAGGAGGTGCTGGCATATATACTTCAATGCCATCGATGGCTGATTCAGTTTTAACGAAACTCGGTGGTGGAAATGAGTCCATGTAATTACCTCGTGGGACGATTATAGCCCGAAGAGAAATCGTCTGGCAAGTCAGGGCGCCTGGAGCGCATAAACCGCGTAGCTTTCGTCCTTATAGTCCTGTTTAAGGTTCTCGCAGTTGCCTGCTCGACTCCCGTCTTCCAGTACGACATGGGTGACGCCTTCTCCAAAAAATGATGCCAACATTTCACATGCTTTTTTCTTCTTCTCGCGGTATAAGCGATTCGCCAGGCGGACCCGGCGGTACCACTCCAACACTTCCCCCTGGGCATAGGGTATGGATTTAAAATCAATGTATGCCGGCGCGCCGGTCTCCAGGCGGAATTCCTGCATCTTCGTGGGGATCAGGTAGACCTGGCCAGATTGCTTGTGCGCACTGACGTATCGCATCATGGCGCTTTCAGGGTCGCTCCCCTTTCGCGCCAGGTCCAGACGAAAGCGGGTGGCACCGGCCAACATCAAGATCAGGACCCCTGCCGTACTGGCGATCAGGATGGCGCTCTGCGTTGCCGATGGGAGAGGCTCTACGCGCTCGAAGAGCCTGGATACCAGGAAAGCAATAAGCATCGAAGTTGAAAGCGGCACCAGGACAACCGAAATCCGCCAGGGGAAAAGCAGCGCCAGGGCATCACTCTTCGAGACAACCTGCACGAGCGTCAGGATGAGCGCCAAAGAGGCAGCGACCAGAAGGATGGGGAACAATTTCGTACGTTGCAGGACCAGCAAGGCGGCTGAAACGATCATCACCTGGGCCAGCACACTGGGGTTCAACCAATGCGACATCAGGGCATGATGGGGGATTCGGAACTCCACCAGGATTTGCCTGGCTCTGGCCGCGTTCTCCAGCGAAGAGGCTCCAAAAGATGCGTAGACGTAAACGAGAACCGGAGATACCAGAGCCAGTGCGGAAAACCCCATCGTGAGGGGCATCCGCCATCTGGCGCCGTCCCGGTAAAGTAAGCACATGTACCCCAGGGTGATCATGGCAGCCGGCAATAAATAGGTCGGATGAAACCATACAGCCCCAGCCATCGCCAGGATCGCCAGGAAGACTCGACCCCGCAGGAAGAGGTAGATGGATAGAACCAGGAAAACGCCAAAGACGCTGGGTTCGAACACGGACCCCAACAAGCGCTGCCCGGCCACTCCACCTTCCAACACATAGGTCCAGTCCGTGCCTGCGGTGGTGGACAGGAGATAGCGCCAGGCAGCCGAATGGCCCAACAGAAACGCGGCCAGAAAAACGATCATCCGAGTCCGTGAGCGGCGCAGGTGGAAAATCTCGCCGGCGATCCCCAAAATGCTCCACAAGTATATTCCGAGCAACAGGGCGTAGAAGGCGTAAGTAACGATCTCGGATCGCAACAAAGTGTAGCTCCACTTCACCAGCAGGCTGAAGACCGGCGTCGGGTCCAGGGTGTTGGCGAGCCAATCTTGCCGCAGGTAGCCGTAACCCGCATTGGCCAGCCCGTGAATGAAGTATTGGTTCTGATTGGAGGTGTACAAAGGCGATTGAGCGTAGATCACAGCGAACACGAAGGTCCATGAGATCATGGTGAGCAAGGATGAAAGCTTGAATGTCTTCATACGGGTCCCTTCACTCTCCGGTGCCTGCTGCGCAAACACGGGCTATACTACCCGCATCTGGAAGTTTGGTCAATGTCCCGGTACAGAAACCGCCCGCGGACCATTGGGAATCGCGGTGAAAGAGGAAGATATGGGGCTCGATGTTATAATCCCATCAGGGAGGGGCGTACCGGTAACCCTTAACCATTTTCCAGAAAGGGTGAAATTCATGAGAGTCGATGGCCGTGAACGGGATGAATTAAGGCCAGTAGAGATCGTTCCAGATTACATCGCTTATCCAGAGGGCTCTGTGCTCATCTCTATGGGAGAAACTCGGGTGTTGTGCAATTTGACCATTGAGGATGGGGTTCCACATTGGATGCGGGATCAAGGCGTGCCGGGGGGCTGGATCACCAGCGAATACGCCATGCTTCCGCGGGCTACCCAACAGCGCACCCCCCGCGAGATCTTCAGACCGTCGGGGCGCACACAGGAGATCCGCCGCTTGATCGGCCGCAGCTTGCGGGCCGCCGTGGATCTGGAGTTGTTGGGGCCGCGCACCTGCATCGTGGACTGCGACGTGATCCAGGCGGATGGAGGCACCCGCACGGCGGCGATTACCGGCGGCTACGTGGCCCTGGCGATTGGCCTCAACAGGCTGATTCAAGAGCAGCAAATCCCCGAGGGGATCCTGAAAAGCCCGGTAGCGGCTGTGAGCGCCGGCGTGGTTGGGGGAGGCACGGTATTGGACTTGTGCTACGCGGAGGACTCTGCGGCTGAGGTGGACGTGAATGTGGTCATGAACGCAGGCGGCGAATTCGTTGAAGTTCAAGGCACCGCCGAAGGTGCTCCCTTCCCGCGCCACGTCCTCAATGACCTGTTGGATTTGGCGACCCTGGGCATTCGAGAATTGCTGGAGATCCAGAAAGATGTGCTCACGAGGGCGATTTCGCCACTATGAATTGAGGTGATGAGAATTGCAGGCGGTTATCCTGGCGGCCGGCAAAGGCACTCGCTTACACCCGATTACGCAGCATCGCCCCAAAGCGATGCTGCCCATTCTAGGGAAGCCGATCGTGGAACGCATCCTGGATCAGATAGCTCCCAACGGGATAGACGATTTCATCCTGGTCATCGGTCCCGAGGACGAAGGCCTGCTGCGGCACTCTCAAGAGCGGGCGGGCACCTGGGGTAGCATCCGCTTCGCTTTCCAGGAAGAGCGCCTGGGCTCCGCGCAGGCGTTGAGCCGCGCGGCTGCGTTGATCAAGGAGGATTTTATCCTTTCGGCTTGCGATAACCTGACCTCAAAGGAGCATATCGGCCGCATGCTGGAGGCCTGGGAATCGGGAGGCCGGCAAGGCGCGCTCCTGTCCATCATGGCGGCAGATCCCCAGCGCATTAGCCAGTTGGGAATTGTGGAAATGGAGGGCCGGCGAGTGAAGCACATCGTCGAAAAACCGAGGCCGGACCAGGCACCTTCGAACATCGCCAGCCTGCCACTGTACTGCTTTTCAACCAGGATTCTGGATCTCTTACCCAAGGTGCCCCTATCGGCAAGAGGAGAGTACGAGCTGCCCAGCGCCATCCAGCTGCTCATCGACGAGGGAGGCCAGGTCACAGGCGTGAATACGGAGCGGCGATTAACGCTTACTAATGCGGATGACCTCCTGAGGATCAATCTGGAGTACCTGCAGCACAGCGATGAGGCCCTTCAAGTGGTGCCAGAGCAAGTTGGCGCAAATACGCGGCTGGTACCGCGGCTATGCATCGAGCCGGGAACGGTCATCGGCGGGGATTGTACGATCGGCCCGAACGTTTACATCGAGCCAAATTGCGAGATCGGCGACCGGGTACGGGTGCGAGACGCGGTCATCTTGCGCCATTCTCAGGTGCCGGATGACAGCGAGATAAACCAGCGGGTTTATTATGAGCCTTAGGCCCAAGGATGAGGGGCATGGGGATGCCCAACCTACAGGACGAGGTCTTTTGGAGGCAGGAAGGTTGGAAGACTGGAAGATTGGAAGAATGGAAGATTGGCCGGTTGGAAGGTTGAAGGTTTGCACCGTGCGGCAGTGAAGGGGAGGAGGGATGCCAGGCAGAGGGGTGCGAGGCATAAACAAGTTGTAGCCGCTGAATCCCCTTGTGGTGGGGCCGGGCATAGGGATGCCCTGACTACAATAATGAGGACGGGATGCCAGCAGAGGAGTGCCGAGGTACAAACAAGTTGTAGTCGCCGCATCCCTATGCGGCGGGCCGGGTATAGGAGTGCCCGGCGTACACTGTGAGGATTGGCAACGAGTAGGATTTAGTTAAGGACATGCCCGGGAAAATCGCTTTTGTAACCTATGAAACGCCGTTTGCTCCGTCGGGAGGCATTGCGGCGGTAGTGGGACGCCTGCCCGGCTACGTTTTCAAGGCCTCGGGGCTGCAAACCTTTGTGATCACGCCTTTCCACTACAGAATCGACAAAACCGCTTCACAAAAGGGACAAATGGCGCGAGCCGGCCGGATCACGGTCCCCTTCGATGGGGACCAGATCCCGATCAACTTGCTGCGGCTCGAACGGCAAGGCAGCTGGTGTTTCCTGGAGGTGGAAGATGAGCGCTTCTTTGCCGGAGAACGCCATCCCTACGATGTAGCCAGCCGGGCAGAAGGGATGACCTCGACTCTGCTAAGGGATGCCTTATTCTTCGGCCGGGCTGCGGCGCGGGCCTTGCCTCTCTTGGAACCTAAAGAGACCTGGACCGTGATGGCCCAGGATTGGGAGGCAGCGACAACTGCCCTGGCCGTGGCACAAGAAACCGGCCTGAGAGCCGACACATTCCTGACCATCCACAACAGTTATGACAGCGGCGCAACGGACGCGGACCTGCTGAGATTCGATCTGAATCCACTGCTGTGCCCCGGAAAGACGGTCCTGGAGCGTGCCCTGACTCTCGTCCAAGAGCCGGTCTTCACCGTCTCGGACCAGTTCGCCCTGGACTTCGCTGAGGAGATTCTGCAGTCCACAGTCCTGGCGCCTCACCTGAAGACGGTTTTATCGGACAAGCTCCTGGGCGTGAATAATGGGATGTTCACGGATTTATCCATCGATCCGGAGATCCTGGCCCAGGCCCAGCATGGCGAAGTCAAACCCTTGCAGGAGTGGAAGCAGGCCAACCGGATCCAGGCCCTCAAGGCGCTGGACGGCTTCGCGCCCACCAAAGACCAGCCGGTGTGGGGAAACCTGAGGAAATTCAAACGCGACCAGGCGCCCTGGTTCGTCATGGCCGGCCGCGATGATCCCCGCCAAAAAGGATACGACGTGGCTTGCCAGGCGATCAACGACTTTCTTGCCCATGGGGGCCGGGCGCGCTTCTTCTTTTCCCCGATCCCGGGTGACGAGGGCTTGCCTGGATTAGGTTTCTTGAGGAAACTGTCCCAGCGCTTCCCGGAAAGCGTGCTGGTGCTGCCCTTCCGCTTGCAGGAAGGCTACCTGGCCCTGCTGCAGGGTGCCAGCTACGGGATCATGCCTTCTCTCTACGAGCCTTTTGGCATGGCCAACGAGTTTTATCTGAAGGGAACCGTTGGTCTCGGCCGCGCCACTGGCGGGATCATCCAGCAGATCGTGCCTTTGCGGGCGGCTGCGTGCTTTGGCCACGCGGTACAGCGGCGCAGTGACCGGTACTACGGCGCATCAGCGAAACCGACCGGCTTTCTCTACCGCGAGCGGGACGGCATCGCTACCGCTGTAGCGGACTGGATGACGATCAACGCGGCTGGCTACGATCCAGCCGGCAGGAGCCCAGACCGAGTCGAGCAGCGCTCGGCGCTTCCGATGTTCCAGGCCATGGCCAGCGAGCTACGCACCGCCATTGAGGACGCCGTGCGGGTTTACGAGGAGCAGCCTGAGCTTTATTTTGAGATGCTGGTGGAAGGGATCGGATACATTCAGAGGACGTTTTCCTGGGAGCGAGCCGCGCAGGCTTATGTGAGGCATATATGATGATGCCGAATATTGGGTTATGACACTGGCAATCAGGTTTCGATACGAACGACAAAATGCGTCGTTCTACTCAACCAACGCCGGTACTCGACCGGAAAGGGTAGGTGGACCATGAGGAGCAAGGTAAGACGGATTGGAGTGCTGACCGGGGGTGGAGACTGCCCCGGTCTGAACGCGGTCATTCGGGCGGTGGTGAAAACGGCGATCAACGATTATGGCTGGGAGGTGATTGGGATCGAAGATGGTTTCGAGGGCCTGATCCTGCCAGACAAGACGCGCCGATTGTCCTTCGAGGACGTGCGGGGCATCTTGCCGCGGGGAGGTACCATCCTGGGTACCACCAACCGGGCAAATCCCTTTAACTACGAAGTCAAAACCAATGATGGCGTCCAGACCTATGACGCTTCGGACGAGGTCATCCAGCGAGCGCAGGATCTGGGGATCGACGCCTTGGTGGTCATCGGCGGGGATGGGTCGCTGAGCATCGCTCACGAACTGGAACAAAAGGGGTTGAAGGTGGTAGGGGTCCCCAAAACCATCGACAACGACATCTTGGAGACCCAGATCACCTTTGGGTTTGACACGGCCATCAACACAGCCATGGAAGCCCTGGATAAACTACACACCACCGCAGAGAGCCACCACCGCATCATCGTTTTGG
>DASQQR010000026.1:0-4914 GCA_035643335.1 Anaerolineales bacterium | reverse complement strand
GGGCAACGCCAGCGCATCGGGGTAGCGCGCGCCCTGGCATCCGGCCCGGATTTCATTGTTTGCGATGAGCCGATCTCGGCCCTGGATGTCTCCATCCAGGCTCAAGTGGTCAACTTGCTAGAAGATCTGCAAGACGAGTTTAACCTGACCTACCTTTTCATCGCCCACGATTTAAGCATGGTACGCCATATCTGCGACCGGGTGGCAGTGATGTATTTGGGGGTGATCGTCGAGTTGGCTGACCGGGACGAGCTCTACGAAAACCCGCTTCACCCTTACACGCAAGCTCTGCTCTCGGCGGTGCCTATTCCCGATCCTAAAAGAGATCGCGCCCGGCAACGCATTATCCTGAGCGGTGACGTGCCCAGCCCACTCAATCCGCCTGGTGGCTGCCGCTTCCACCCGCGCTGCCCCATCGCCAGGGATCACTGCTCTAAACTGGTGCCGGAATGGCGCGAGATTTCACCCAATCATTGGGTCGCCTGCCACGAGGTGGAAGGTTGACGACTTTTTTCTCGTACGAAGAGCTGACCTGGCCTAAGGTTTATGATCTGCCTCGCGACACGCCTCTGGTGATCCCCCTGGGTACAGGTTATTCCCGGGAGCGGCTGGCCAGCGCCCTGGGAAATCCTCCTCGAGCTGGATTGCTGCCCCCGATCCCCTTCGGCTGGATTGGCAGCGGTCTGTTTGTCCCAGAACGTCTTCTGGGCGCTTACCTGGGAAACTTGCTGGACAGCTTACGCGATGACGGTTTTCCCCGGGTCTACGCACTCACGCCCCAAGGCATCGATTTGGGATTGGGTCCTGCGCGTATCGCCCTAACCCTCGAAGATATGCCCGGCGGCAGGAGCCAGGCTCAGGCGCAGATCCCTTCTGACCGCGATCGCGGCAAAGTCGTGGTGATTCCCATCGGGCACACAGAACAGCATGGTTACCACCTGCCCATGTCCACCGACACGCTGATCATCGATGCCATTGCACAAGGCGTGGTGAAGGCGACCCCGCAACGAGCGACGCGCCTGGCGGTCATGCCGTATGGGGTCAGTACCCACCGCCAGGCGTTTGCCGGGACGCTCAATGCCGGAGGGCGAGCATTTGAAGATTTCTGGCTGGGCGTCATCGAGGTATTGGTGGGGCGCGGCTTTGAGCGTTTCTACCTGATCAGCGGGCACGGCGGCAACTGCTCCTTCCTGACCAACGTGATCAAGTACGCCGGAGATCGCCACCCCCGAATTTTCTGCGCCACGGCCTGGCTATATCTTTCCGGGCCAAAGGGGGTCGCTGCCCTGCAAGAACATCGCCGGTCAGAACAGGGCGGCATGGGTCATGCCGGAGAACTGGAAACCTCTCTGATCTTGCACCTGAAACCGGAACTGGCGGATATGGACCAGGTGGTCGATGAGACAGATTTCATCGCCACCGCCTCGTATGCTATGGATTGGGTGGAAGGGGGTCCCTTAGTGGCTAACCCACCCTGGTACGACGACACCGCTACAGGATCTTACGGTGCCGGTAGCCTGGCGACGGCAGAGAATGGGGAGCGATGGCTTCTGAGCGCCATCGCCGAGAAAGCGGATCACGTTGAGGAGATCCACATCCAGCACGAACGCCGCCGCGCACGCCGCAATGAAGGATTCGGTCAATGGGGGAGCTAAAAACGCCGCGCCGGCCTCACACGTCCAGGTGATAGGTGTGGTAAGGGTTTTCGCATGGATTGCCCCAGGCTAATTGAATTACTCGAGAAGTCAGATCGATCACCAGGGCGTTAATCGTCTTCTCTCGGTCAAGCGGAACCTCGTCGTCCACCGCATGGTTACAAATCGAGTTGGGAAAATTAACGTGGTCACGCTGGATGGCCTGTAAAGATTTCACCGTATGGGCGGAGGTCTGCCGGAGCAAACGCATTGCTCGGAAATAGCGCACACGTGTGCCAACCAGCTCGTCTGGCTCATCTTCAATGGCCTGCATGCGGGCATCTAGGTAATGGTTGGTATGCACCAGATAACCATCCTCAGCATACAATATCCCGAAGCGCCGGGCAGAGACCTCAACGTTATAAAGTTCCCCACTTTCATGGGCCAGCAAATGATTGTATCCGGCAGCCCGCTGCGGCACCAGGGCGTGCCGGATCGCTTCCGCCGGGCTGCGTGCCGAAAGCACGGCCCGCGAGACAAAAACCCGCGGGACCCCAATGCGGGAATCGGTCGGATAGACCGAGTCGCAACACTGGGCAATGCCGGCGGCATTGAGCCCCACATTGGGCAACAGTCCTCCGTAGTTCATCGCCAGGAAGGCAGGTTCATCGTCGGGGATCGCATGAACGACATAGACATCCGGTTCATCCTGTGGCAACCAATCCTCGTTATGAGCTACCAGGACATGCTCGTCCGCGGTGCGCTCGTTGTTGACAGCGATGCTGGTGCACTTGGTCAAATGCAGAGCATCCATGGTCACGGCCTCCATGGCGTTGAGCACCACTAAATCATCGAAATTCACGCCGGCCCCTTGTGCGATCCCCGCCAATTCGTCAACGTATTGCGGATAGCGTTCCTGGGCAAAAGGGAGATATTTCCGGGACTGGATTTTAGCCCCTTCCCAGTCCAACAGCAGCTGGTCATAAGCGCCCTCAATTAAGGCGCGTGCATTCGCGACGCTCCGGCAAACTTGCTCCCGCATAGCCTCTCCAATTTGGCGGCCGATTTCAGCGTGGGATCCGGATACCCGGATTAGAGCCGGTGGGTCAAGATGAACAACTGGTTTGATTTCGGGCATGCTTTTTCGACTCCATGCGTTGTGTTAGGCTGTGCAGAGCATAAATATGTTATGCTACCATTATCTGCCAATGGTCTCTCCCTGACAAGGTTAACTTGCGATCATCTTTTCTTCTTGTGGTTTTCCGTCTATACTTAACGGCGCTCGGGTGGAACGAATACCCGGAATAAAGCGTCTTAACCGGCAGTACAGCTCATTGTCATCTCAATCCACAAGGATGAAAAGATTCATATGAAACCCTATGCTTATACTTTGGCCTTCTCCTCGCTTCTACTCATCGGATTATTGAGCGCCTGTAGTCTGCCTGCGCCCGGGGCAACTGCAACGCAGAACGTCGTTCCGGAATACACCGCGGCGGCCCAGACGATTATTGCCCAGCTCACTCAGGCTGCCGGAACTATGGCTCCGTCGGCTGAAAGTCCGACCCAGGCGCCGGAAACCATTACAAGCGAGCCGGGTTCCGAGACCCCCTCCTCAGAGGCACCTACGGAAACACCTACCCCGACGGAAAGCCAGGAATCCACCTCAACCCCAACTCCAACAGCGACACCGACTCCCACCAATCTGCCTTCCGACCCAGGTGCGGCTCTAGGCGAACCCGACTTTTTGGACACTTTCCAGAACGGTGATAATTGGGCGCTGTACGAAGATGACCATGTGCGCTTCCGCATCAATGACGGCACCTTGCGCATGGTGGCCTTCAACCCCGAACTCTGGGATGGCTTCGTTCTCTCCTGGCCAGTGATCGACGATTTCTACCTGGAGATGACGGCAACAACCAAGACTTGCTCTGGACGAGATAATTACGGCTTAGTGGCTCGCGCCGGAAATTCCGACAACGGATATGCCGCATACCTGTTCGGCATTTCCTGTGACGGGAGATATTCGCTGCGCATCTGGGACGGCGAAAACTTTACCCGACTGGTCGATTGGACCGAGAGCGAACATATCGAGGCGGGCTCCGACCAAACCAACCGGATAGGCTTTATGGCGGATGGCGACATCCTATCGCTTTACGCCAACGGGAGCCTGCTCGAAAAGACGCAAGACGACACCTTTGATGAAGGCAAATTTGGCGTATTTGTGGGCTCCGCCAACACATCTGACTTCACCGTTCTCGATGATGAAATTGCCTACTGGGAATTGCCCTAAAGAGCTTTATAATTATAAGACCTACGCAGTTAATGAGAAAGTGTGGTGGATCAGGCGGGCGCAGCGCGCCTGATCCCACGCTACCTCTCCAACTGTCCGGCTGGAGGGCTTGAAAGGAGCCTTCCAATGATACATTTGGCTAAGGGAGTCCCCCGATAAGCAGAGCCAGTGAATGAGGAGAAGATGAACATTTACGTAGGAAATTTGTCGTACAATACCACCGAAGATCAACTACGGGAGGCTTTCGAGGCCTATGGCCAGGTTTCCTCTGCCACAGTGATTAAGGATAAATACAGTGGCAGATCGAGAGGTTTCGGCTTCGTAGAAATGCCGTCAAGTGAGGAAGCTCAGGCTGCCATTGCCGGATTAAATGGGGCTGAGATGGATGGGCGTTCGCTTACCGTCAACGAGGCCCGCCCGCGCAGCGAGCAGGGCCGCGCTGGCGGCGGTGGTGGAAGACGCGGAGGCGGAAGAGGTCGAGGCGGGGGAGGCGGCGGACGCCGGGAGGACCGGCGCGAACGCCGCGATTGGGACGAATAGGCTAATTCAAATCATCCCGTAACGCTCCAAGGCGGAATTCAGGATCATGTTGACCAACTCGGTGTGGTCGATGCCTTCCGCCGCGGCTTCGATCACCAGGTCGGAGATCCCGGGCGACAGTCCAGGCAGGGGGTTAATTTCCAGGATATACGGCTTCCAATGGTCGTGGACATCCAGCCGGAAATCCACCCGTGAGACATCATGCGCTCCAATCACGCGGAAGACCGCCGCTGTCAGCCAATTCAGATCATCCACCATTTCGTCGTCGAGCGGGGCAGGGCATAGATAATCCAACTGCTCGGCCAGAGCGACTTTAAGACGGTTACTATAGACCACATCGGTCTCTGAGTAAGGCTTAAGATCCACCTCCATCGGCGGCAGGAAACGCAGGCCAGCCTGAATCCGCGGGGCGTCTTCATTTTCGGGTAGTCGCCGGGCCACCGGTCCATA
>DASQQR010000025.1:0-7783 GCA_035643335.1 Anaerolineales bacterium | reverse complement strand
GAAGCTGGTTATGACACCGTCGGCGATCTTATGGTCCAGATGCACATGGATTCGGACGCCATCACTGATCTTAGCGGTGTCGGTCCGAAATCGATGGAGGAAATCGAGACGACCCTGGCCGAAGTCTCCTTCCCCGAAGCGGAGAAGGAAGCCGCTGGTGAGGTCGAGCAGGAGGCTCCAGTTGAAGCGGCCACTCCTCAGGTTGAGGAAGCCGAGCCGGTTGCCGAGATGGCCCCAAGCGAGGTGCAGGCGGAGGCACAAGTGCCTGCAGCAGAGATGGCCGTTGAAGAGCCAGCCGCGGAGGGGATCCCCGGGGAGCAGGCCGAAGCGGTCAAGGCAACTGAAGAGCAGGCCTTGAAAGAAGAGCCCGGGGCAGCTGAGCAAGCCGAAACCGCCGCTGAAGAAGTGGAACAGGCCCCGGAGGAAGAGGAGGCCCCTTCGCCCTTGGACGAGATCTTTGACTTCAAACCAGAGGACTTTGAAAGGTTCATCCCGGAGGAAGAGGAACTCGAGGAGGAGGAAGAGGAGGAGGAGGAAGAAGGTAGCGGAAAACGCAAGAAAAAGAAGAAAAAGAAGAAGAAGTACGTTGAACTGGAATATGACCCAGAACAAGACGTCGTGATCGTCAAGCGTAAACGTAAGCGCGGCGGTGAGGGCTGGGATGATAATTGGGACTACTAACCCGCACACCCTTGAGGCGTATGGGTGCTCAGGCCGGCACTTGGCAGAGTCGCACAGCCCAAAGGGCTTGGTAGCTTGAGCCCGAGGGCTTTAGCCTCGGGCGGGCAGAGTCGCACTGAGCAGGGTCGAAGTGAAGAAAGGAAAACGAAAACACGTCCCTCAACGCACATGCGTGGGTTGTCGCATGGTGCTGCCCAAGCGGAGACTGATCCGCATTGTGCGCACTCCAGAGGGAGTCCAGATTGATCCCAGTGGAAAAATGCCGGGGCGAGGCGCCTATCTGCACGATCGCCGCTCCTGTTGGGAGAATGGGTTGAAAGGTGCTCTGGCCCACGCATTGAGGACTCCCTTGACAGAGGAAGATCGGGAACGTTTATCTGAATTTATGGCGTCGTTGCCAGGAGAGACAAATCCTCGAGAGGAACATGAGCGCGTGTAGGCATGTTCTTCCTTCATCCATCCAATCTCACTGGCGAGTGGAGCGTGCTGAGATGAACAGATAACTCGGCTCGCCTCATTTGCTCATTGGGGTGCGGACGGTTTTTAAGGTGGTACCATTAAGGAGGTGCCAAATGAGCGAGAACGGGCGAAATAAGGAAATTGAATTACCCGCCAGCCTTACGGTGCGGGAACTGGCAGAAGAGATCGATACCAGCCCCATTGAGGTCATAAAAACGCTGATGGCTAATGGGGTAATGGCCAATATCAACCAACAGATTGACTTCGACACAGCTGCCATCGTAGCCGCTGAAATGGGCTATGATGTCACGCTGGAAACCCCTGAAGAGTTAACTGAAGAAGACACTGGCGAGGTTCCTCTTTGGCGGCAGATTATCGCCGACGAAGATCCCAGCCAGCTGATGCCCCGGCCGCCGGTCGTGACGATCTTGGGACATGTCGATCACGGTAAAACCACTTTACTGGACGCTATTCGCCACACCAACGTGGTTGGCGGAGAAGCCGGGGGGATTACCCAGCACATCGGTGCCTATCAGGTAGTACACAACGGGCGAACCATTACATTCTTGGATACGCCTGGGCACGCGGCCTTCACAGCGATGCGAGCCCGCGGCGCACAAGGTGCCGACATCGTGGTATTGGTCATAGCCGCTGACGATGGGGTCATGCCTCAAACCCGCGAAGCCGTATCGCATGCAAAAGCCGCTAAAGTGCCGCTGTTGGTGGCGCTCAACAAGATGGACAAACCCAACGCCGATCCCGACCGCGTCAAACAGCAACTGGCTGAAATCGGCCTCGTTCCTGATGAATGGGATGGGGACATCATCATTGTCCCTATGTCGGCCAAGCGCGCGGAGGGTTTGGATGACCTGATGGAAGCGATCCTGTTAGTGGCGGACAACCTGCAGATCCTGGCTAATCCGGACGGTCGCGTCTTTGGCACCGTCATTGAGGCGGAAATAGACCGGTCCCGGGGCGTCCTCGCCACCCTGTTGGTCCAGAATGGCACTTTGAGGGTTGGAGACGTACTGGTGGCCGGCACAGCCCATGGCCGGCTGCGGGCGATGTTCGATTTTCGCAGCCAGAAGGTGGAAGAAGCTGGACCATCCTCGCCTGTGGCGGTAATGGGTCTGAACGATGTGCCCCGAGCAGGCGATGTATTCCATTTGGTGGAATCGGATAAAGAGGCTCGATCTATTGTTGCCGAGCGGATCCAGGCGCGCGAACGGGCCGAGGCCGGCCGGAGCCGGGCGGTTTCACTTGAGCAGCTATTCGACCAGATCCAGGCAGGCAACGTCCATGAACTGCGCTTGATCATCAAGGCCGATGTTCAAGGTTCATTAGAACCCATCGTTTCCTCGCTAGAGGAAATGGACACCGGTGATCTTTCGATCAACATCCTTCACGCCGAGACCGGCAACATCAGTGAAAGCGACGTCATGCTGGCTGCTGCCTCGAATGCTATTGTGATCGGCTTCAATGTCGAGGCTGATAGCGCGGCACAGCGTTTGGCTGACTCGGAGGGAATCTCCATCCGGCTATACAACATCATCTACCGGCTCACCGAAGATGTTGAAAAGGCCCTCAAAGGCTTGCTTGAGCCCGAGATAAAAGAAAACGTAATCGGCCACGCCGAGGTGCGGGCGATCTTCCACATATCTCGAGTTGGCAATATCGCCGGCTGCCGGGTGATTGATGGTGAAATCCGCCGCAACGCCAAGATGCGCGTAGTGCGGGACGGAGAATCCGTCTTTGAAGGCGAAGTAGCATCCCTCAAGCATCACCAAGACGATGTGCGCGAGGTCCGCCAGGGCTTTGAATGCGGCGTCGCTATCAAGGGATTTAATGATTTTGAAGAAGGCGATCTGCTCGAATCATACGTTCTTGAGAAAGTCCAGGTAATGTAGGGTGGCAGATAATGGTTTCTAAAATGCGCCTGCAGCGCATTTCCGAACGAATCCTTGAAGAGCTTTCGGAAATGCTGATCCTGGAGGTCAAGGATCCGCGCTTGTCAGGCATCTTCGTCACCGATGTCAAGGTTGATAAGGAACTGGCCTATGCTGATATCTACGTTTCAGCCGTGGAAGGCTCACAACGCGCGGATGACGTTCTTGCCAGTTTCGAGCACGCCAGCGGCTATTTCCGCAGTGAGCTGGCTGGACGGGTGGATTTGCGGAGTTTTCCACGCCTGCGCTTTCACTGGGATCCAACCCCTGAGCGGGCTGCGCAAATCGAAAAGTTGATCGCCGAGCTGCACAGAGAATCCCCTCGCAAGGTCAGGGAGGAATCGGGTTCATTCCATTTCGCTCAGGACAAGCCCTTCGACTTGGCTCAGGACAAGCCCTTCGACGGACCTCAAGACGGGCCCATCGATGAGGAAGGCGGAGAGGATGGATGAATCCCTCCTTCAGATTGTCCGCAAACAGGTAAACTCGGCTCAAAACTTGTTGGTTGTATCGCATGTCAGGCCAGATGGGGACGCGGTTGGTTCATTGCTGGGATTCGGGCTTTCGCTGCAGGCAGCTGGCAAAGAGGTGCAGATGGTGCTGTCAGACGGTGTACCCGGTGACTTCCGTCATCTCCATGGGAGCGAGCACATCAGGACACAGCCTGAAGGCACATTCGACTTCGTGGTTACGGTAGATTGCTCCGACTTGGAGCGTACTGGGAGCGCACTGAATGGTTATTCAGTACCGGACTTGAATATCGACCATCACCCCACCAACCTGAACTTTGCCAAAATCAATCTAGTGGAAGTGGAGGCTGTAGCTACGTCCGAAATGCTGGCAGAGTATCTACCGGAGTTCGGACTACGGATCACTCCATATGTCGCAGCCGCCTTGTTAAACGGAATAGTTACGGATACATTGGGATTTCGCACCTACAATATGACTCCCAAAGCATTACGGGTGGCTGCGGATCTGGTGGAAGCCGGTGCACCGCTGCCGGAGCTATACCACCGCTCTCTGTTGAGTCGCTCTTTCAATGCCCTGCGTTACTGGGGGGTCGGACTCTCCAATTTGCAGCGCGAAGAACGCATGGTCTGGACCTCGCTCTCCATGGAGGACCGCCGCGCTGTCAGTTATCCGGGGCGTGATGATGCTGACCTGATCAACATCCTCACCACCTTGAGAGGGGCCGATGTGGTTCTGATCTTCGTGGAGCAAGGCAATGGCCGGGTGAAGGTCAGCTGGCGTTCGCAGCCAGGTTTTGATGTCTCCAGAATTGCCCTGGAGTTCGGCGGCGGAGGTCACAAAGCTGCCGCAGGAGCAGAAATCGAAGGAACTCTGGCCGACGTACAAGAAAAAGTGTTACTGGCAACTCGCACCTTGTTTGACGAAATTTGATGTTTATGCTATTGTTAGAACAAATCATCGTAGTATCATCTCAATAATTGGGGGGGTGAGTGTTTGTTGGAGCGGGCTCCGCCCGCTCCAACAAACACTCACCCCTTCTTATTGAGAAGTTACTCATCGTATTTTCTAAGAAAGAGGGGGCCGTGGGCTAAGAAGTTGGGATCTACCCAGGGGATGTGCTACACCCAAACATCATCAATCACAATAAGGAACATGTGATAAACGGGGAAGTTAATATGGACAGAGATCAAATCAAAAACGTTGTTTCCGGAGTACTAGTAATCGATAAGCCGATTGGCCTGACCTCTCACGATGTCGTTCAGATCATTCGACGAGGGACAGGGATTCGGCGGGCCGGACATACCGGCACTCTCGACCCACGGGCTTCCGGAGTATTAGTTGTGCTCATTGGGCCGGCGGTTCGCCTCAGTGAATACGTTTCGGCATCTGACAAACGCTATCAAGCCACGATCCGGTTGGGCAGCTCGACAGACACCTATGATTCGGAAGGGGCGGTCACGGGTTCGGCTGCCTTTGACGGCATTACCGAAGAGCAGTTTCTTGAAGCCCTGCAGGGGTTTGAGGGAGAAATTCAGCAAGTTCCACCTCCTTACTCTGCGGTAAAAGTGAAAGGTAAAAAAGCTTACGAAATGGCGCGCAAGGGAGAAGATGTGGATCTCGAACCGCGCTCCATCAACGTTTACAGCCTTGAATTGCTCGAGTGGGCGCCGCCCGAAGTGGTCATTGACGTCTACTGCTCATCTGGCACTTACGTGCGCTCTCTTGCTAACGATCTGGGGAACGCTTTAGGCACTGGCGCGCACCTGATCGGTTTGCGCCGGACCAGGAGTGGGCGGTTCACTCTACGGGATGCAGTGCCCTTACGCCGTTTGAAGGAGGCCTTTCAGGCCGGGGACTGGTATAAATACCTCATCCCCGCAGCGGACGCGCTGGGCGATTGGCCCGCGATAGAACTGGATCCAGACCAGGTTGAACTGGTGCGCCACGGGCATCGTATCGAAGCTGAACCTGGCTCCAAGGGATGGGCGCGCGGTATCAGCACGCAAGGCGATTTGGTCGCGTTGCTGGAATTCGACCCCGAGTCCGGAGAGTGGCAGCCCCGCAAGGTATTTTTCCAGACCTGAGGACCTCAATGCAACATTTCTGGTCCTTGGACGACGTTCAGCTGCAGCATTCCTGGCTGACCATCGGTGCTTTCGACGGTGTCCACCGTGGGCACCAGCAAATTGTCGCTAAACTCATCGCCGGGGCCCATGCCGTTGGGTCCCCGGCGGTTGTAATCACGTTTTTCCCCCATCCAGCTGTCGTCTTAGGTAAGAGAGAAAGACCCTTCTATCTCACCTCGCCTGAGCAGCGCGCCGATCTGTTGGGGATGCTGGGCGCCGATGTGGTCATCACCCACCCGTTCGACAAACAGGTAGCAGCCACCTCGGCCTACGACTTTATGGCGAATTTGGACGCCCATTTAAACTTGGATCACTTATTGGTTGGAGAGGATTTTGCGCTGGGGCACAACCGCGAAGGGAACGTACCTACCTTGCGGCGCATGGGAGAGGAGCAATTTGGCTACACCCTGGAGGTCATGCCTCCAGTTGAAAACGGTGGGGAGAAGATTTCTTCCAGCCAGATTCGCAGAGCATTGGAACACGGAGATGTTGAGCGAGCCGCCAATTTGCTAGGACGGCCATTCCGCGTGAGTGGAGAGGTGATTCACGGGGATGGGCGCGGCCGCACCCTCGGCATTCCTACCGCTAACCTGGACGTATGGGCTGATTTGTGCTTGCCTGAACCCGGAATTTACGTTTGCCGGGCCCACCTGCGCGGACAAACCTGGGGAGCAGTCACCAATGTGGGCTACCGGCCCACCTTCGAGCCTTTACCGGAGACTCCCGTAGTCGAGGCCTATATTCTGGATTTTGACCGGCAGATCTACGGCGAAAAACTTGGATTGGATTTCCTGGCGCATTTGAGAGAGGAAATCCGCTTTTCCAGCGTCCAGGCCCTGGTCGAACAAATGCACGCCGACGTTATAACGGCGAGACAAATGCTCACTGAACAAGAAGGATCTGGCAGTTAAGTAGAAGGCCCTCCGCGGTCTCCTAGCGGCAAATCAATACCGGCAGCCCGCTGGTACGGAGCACTTCGTCTACTGCGCTCCCCAGGACGATCTCTGGTACGGGTGTATGCCCGTATCCCCCCATAACGAGCATATTAATGGCATACTCTCCAGCCGTCTGAAGGATGGCCTCCACCACGGGCGCGTCTCTAACGATGGATTTGGCTTCGACCCCATGACCTTTCAGGTACTCTTGGGCCTGCTCGGTGATTGGGTTTGGGGAGCGGCCACGCTCGGAAACGCTCAGCACAGCCAAAGTCACCTTCCAACGCTTCGCCAGGTAACAAGCGACGTACAATGCTTCTTGCGCTTTAGGGCTGCCATCAAAAGCCAGTAGAACTCGATCTAGCTCAGTTATCGCGCTGGAGAGTGCCAGAACCGGCCTGGGACACCGGCGGATCACCGTGCTGAGGCCTGAACCCAGGCGGGCCAAGGGCCGCGAAGGGGGTGGGAAAGACACGTTCAAGACCACCAGATCGGCCCAACGCGCCCGCTCGCAGATGGCGCCGGGCACCTCACCCGCTACCACAAACAGGTTCCCCTTGACGCTAGACTCGGCACAGCGCCTCTCGAACTCGGACTTGATCGCAGCGGCGGCCTCGCTCGTGGTTTCTTCTTCCGCCGGAACTACGTGCAATCCATATAGCCGGGCCGCCTCGCGCTTGGCGATGACCAGAGCTTGCTCCAGCCCATTGAAACTGGCTGGATCGCCCCTGACCGGCACCAGGAGATCGGCGAACAGACTCTCCTCTGCCGTGTTCTTTTCCTTGCGGGTGCTGCCTGGAGGAGGTCCGCTTTCCAGCTCTTCCGGGACCAAAGCCTCCACGATTTTCTCGCTGAGCCGGGCGAGTACCCGTTCCGGTTTGGAACCGTGCCGGGCGGCCAGGTCGGAAGCCGCCTCTCGGGTATCAACTTCCATCTGCAGGGCCTCCTGCAACGCGGTGCGGTGCTCGGATACCCACAAGTACAGATCTGCTTCGGTCCTGCCCGGAAAATCCCGCAAAATGCCTTGTTCCCGGATGGTACGCACCACTGGCATATAGACCTGGTCATACCAGTGGGCGGCTGCCTCCTCGTTGGGGATCTCTCGCTGCTGTTCCAATCCCAGGAAGTAACGGTGAACGGCAATATGCTGTTCCAGAACGCGGTA
>DASQQR010000024.1:0-2329 GCA_035643335.1 Anaerolineales bacterium | reverse complement strand
CCCGCATAGGTGATCTTGTCGAATGCGAGCGAAGACATCTCCCTCGTATCCTGAGCCTGGATAGACAGGCCGGTGAGGATTTGAGCCCGCAATCGTTCAACCTGGTCAACCGGGAAAGAGGGATGGCGCAGGCTCTCGTTTAGGATCTCCAGCAACAAATCCAGGTCTTCCACCAGGGCCTTACCCCCAAAACCAGTTGTGTGGGTCCCACCATTGAATCCCAGGCTTGCTCCGCTCGATTCCAATGCCATATAGATTTCCTGGAAGCTGCGCCGGGCGGTACCTCGCATCAATGCTGAGGCGGTGAAACTGGCCAGCCCCAATTTTTCATCACTGTCAAAAAGGTTCCCCACCGGAAGATAGCCACTGATCACGACGGAAGGGCTGTTGAAGTTGGGGCGTGCCAGGACGATAATCCCGTTGGGCAGCTCAGACCGGGAGATATCCTCAGGTCCAGGTAGAGAATAATCCATTGAAGCAGGAGCCGAATTCATACTGGTTCGCCCCCATTTCCAGCCGGGAGATAGACTCCAAGGATGCGATTTTGAGGGCGCAGGTATTCGTTTGCCACTCGCTGAACACCCTCCGGCGTCACCTTCTCCAGGTTTTCCAGATATTTAATAAACCAATCATAAGTGCTGAACATCTCAGAATACCCCATCCAAAAGGCTTGATTGGTAATGCTCTCGCTGCCATAAGCGAACAAAGCACGAGCCTGTTTCATGGCACGCTCTAACTCCTCGGCCTCGGGGGTGACCGTCTGCAACTGATGAATTTCCTGGTCTAAAGCGGTGATCACCTGATCCGCCGTGCATTGTGGGTGAACGGTGATGGTGACGCCGTGGAGGAATGGATCAATCGTTGCTGGCACGCCCCCAGATACGCTTACTGCCAGTTCTTTTTCAACCAGAGCACGATACAGGCGTGAAGTCTTATTGGAGATTCCACCACCAAACATATTGAGATTGCTCGCCCCGGTCAGCAGGCTATCCATGATCATGTAGGTGAAGAAATCCGGGCTGGTGGCGGCAGGAGCGCGGTAAGATGCCTGGATATAAATGGTCTCACCCGGCCCTTCAACAGAGAGGCGGCGTTCGCCGGGTTGTGGCGGCTCGGGAGGTACATTGTCGACCGACTGGCTGCCACCGGGAATCGAGCCAAACGATTCTCGAATCTGTTCCAGCATAAGCTTGGTTTCAAAATCGCCGGCGATGGCGAGCACGGCGTTATTGGGAACATAATAGGTCCGGTAATGATCGTAGAGATCGTCTCGTTGGATCGTTTGCAGATCGGCTAAATCACCGATGATCTGGTGGTGGTAGGAGTGAACCCGAAAAGCTGCCGCCTGAACCTCTTCACCCAACCGGAAAAGCGGTTCGTTCTCGCTGCCCTGGCGCTCGGAAATGATCACGGTGCGTTCGGATTCCACCTCCTGTGGATCAAAAACGCTGTGAAGCATCCGGTCAGCCTCCAGGCGGAGGGCCAGGTTAATCTTATCGGCGGGCAAAGTCTCGAAATAGGTGGTCCAGTCCAGGAAGGTAAAGGCATTCCAGATCCCGCCGTGGCGAGATATGGCTTTATCCAGCACTCCAGAGGGGAACTCCGGGGTCCCTTTGAACTGCATGTGTTCGACCCAATGTGAAATCCCGGTTTTGCCAGGGACTTCGAGGCGTGATCCGACCCGGTACCATACCCAATTGCTGATCAAAGGGGCGGTGTGAATTTCCTTGAGCAGGACGGACAGGCCGTTGGAAAGCTGAGTTTTCGTGATCAAATTTGGCATATGTATGACAATATTAACTTCATTATTGCGCCTCTGTCAACCACCAGCATAGCCAATCCAGGCCAGGACCGCAGAGTGGGGTTTCCCACCAGGAGCCGGGGGAGGAGGCCAGTTGCCAGTAGTATGGGGACAC
Source organism: Anaerolineales bacterium (assembly GCA_035643335.1). Lineage (GTDB taxonomy): Bacteria > Chloroflexota > Anaerolineae > Anaerolineales > UBA4823 > DASQQR01. Next base: position 413 of record DASQQR010000024.1, on the reverse strand, counting down.
CACCTCCTGTAATCCGATAAATGGAGCATGAAGATCGGTCTGATTGAGAGCGATATCCACGGGCACGGTGAGGTTTACGGGCACAGAGGTGTCGACGGGTACAGTGATATCCAGCGCGATCGGAAGCCGTGTTCCGGCAGGCAAAAGGATATCCGCGGGTGCGTTAGCAATGGTAAGGCCGCCGGTAGATAAGTTTACCGTAGTTTGGCTTATACGGGTATCTTCTGTTAGAACAACTGTGGTCTCGGTCTGGACCGGCAGGTCGAATTTAACCGGGATGGTGTCACTGACTTGAACCGTGGTCTTGATGCGCGCTTTGTCCATGAGGACAAAATTGTAATATAGACCGCCGATCAGCTGCTCGTTGACCAGATCTTTGGCTGAAAACAACCGTTTGCCGGCCAACAGCAAAA
>DASQQR010000023.1:0-18164 GCA_035643335.1 Anaerolineales bacterium | reverse complement strand
CTGGTAAATCCGATCATTGAAATGTTCCGCGATCTCTGCCTTCATCGCCACCGCGCCCAGCGGTGCATAGCCCGAGGTCAGGCCTTTCGCCATAGTCATGATGTCCGGGACCACATCCCAGTGATCGATCGCGAACCAGCGCCCGGTGCGGCCGAAACCACTCATCACTTCATCGGCGATCAGCAGGATCCCATGCCGGTCACAGATCTCCCGCACTCCCTTCAAATACCCTTCCGGTGGGATGATCACCCCGTTCGTCCCCGTTACCGTCTCCATCAGCACGGCGGCAATGGTTTCCGGCCCCTCCAGGTTGATGATCTCTTCCAGGTGGTTCAGATAGTCTTGACTGAATTCCTCCTCAGAGGTGTTCGCTTTGCTGCGATGAAATGCGGAGCGGTAGCGGTAGGGGTCCAGAAAGTGCACCACGCCGGGCATCAGGTTTGGCTCCCAGGCCCAGCGGCGCGGGTCGCCGGTCAGGGCCATCGCCCCAGCGGTCGCCCCGTGGTAAGAGCGGTAACGCGCCAGGATTTTGTGGCGTCCGGTAAAGGCTCGAGCCAGTTTGATGGCGTTTTCGTTGGCGTCGGCGCCGCCCAGAGTGAAGAGAAAACGGTCCAGGCCGCCTGGCGTGATTTCGGATAGCAATTTTCCCAGAACTGCCCGAGGTTTGGTCGCCATCGGCGGGCCTGCAAAAGGCAGTTGGCGAGCCTGTTCCACAATGGCGTTGATCACGCGTTCATCGCCATGACCGATATTGACACACATGACCATGGAGTTGAAATCCAGGTAGCGCTTTCCGTCCGCATCCCAGAAATACACGCCCTTCGCCCGTGTTACCAGGATGGGCGAGACGTGCGCCTGGGCCGACCAGGTCCAGAAATTGTGCTGCAGGGCCAATGGAAGGATTTCGGAATCCGGAAGATCGATCATAGACACCTCGAATTTTTAGCTGCATTATATCCTGACTGGAAATTTCTCAATCTGGATCGCATTCGGTATTTCGACACGGCGATGTGAGAAAGCCAATAATAATAATGAGAAGGAGAACCCATGTATCCAATCTTTCTGGCGCTTCATAACCTCGTGCGTTGGATTGTCTTAATCCTGGCAGTGCTCTTCATCGTCATCGCTATTCCCTGGTCCCGGCCGTTCCTCCGCGGGTTTTAAGCAAGACGAGGAGCAGATTGGGAGATTCGAGATGATCGAAACTAAGAACCCGGACCAAAACCAGCTCAGCTGCTCGCTAAATGGGATCACGGTAATAAATCTGGGGATCAATCTGCCCGGCCCCTTGGCGGCCTCCCGGTTTGCGCGCATGGGCGCGCAAGTTATTAAAGTCGAACCCCCGGGTGGTGATCCATTTGCGCGCATCTGTCCGGTTTGGTACAAGACATTGCTTCGCGACCAAAAGGTTATCCAACTTGATCTGAAGGATAGGCTGCAAAGGGCCCAGCTGGATGAGTTGCTCGGCGGCTGCGACTTGTTGATCACGGCAAGCCGGCCCGCTGCTTTGGAGCGGCTGGGTCTCGCCTGGCCGGCTTTGCACGCCCAGTATCCCAGGTTGTGCCAGGTGGCCATGTTTGGCTATCCCGCGCCGGGGGAAGACCGTCCTGGTCATGACCTCCTCTACCAGGCTAGCGCTGGGCTCGTCACGCCTCCCAATTTGCCCCTTACCTTGCTGGCCGATGTGGCCGGGGCCGAGCGAGTCGTGACCGGTGGGTTGGCCTTACTCTTGTCCCGCCAACGCGGAAACGGCGGTGCATACGCACGGGTCTCCCTTTTCGAAGCTGCCGAGGTGTTTGCCCTCCCGAGCCGTTATGGATTGACCAACCGCGGCGGGTTATTGGGCGGCGGATTCCCTGGATACAACCTCTACCAGACCAAGCAGGGCTGGATTGCCGTGGCTGCCCTCGAAGCTCATTTCTGGGAGCGTCTCGTGGCTGAAATGGGGTTGGATATGCTCGAGATCCAACGCCAAAGTCTGGCCGACCTCTTTCTGGATCAAACCGCCGAATATTGGGAGGCCTGGGCTTCACAGCTGGATCTTCCAATCATAAAGGTTCGCGGTCATGCACGAAACCCTTTTTACGATGATGCCTGAAAAACCTCAGGCAGAATAACAGGTCCGAGATTTGGAAAGGTCCAAACCCATTGCGCTGTTTGAAGCGACCCTGGCGGTTTTGGCCTGGGGTGCCTCTTTCATAGCCACGAAGGTGGCCCTACGAGACATTTCGCCGGTCACAGTGGTTTGGCTGCGCTTTGCTATGGGAGTGGCGATCCTCGCTTTGGCGGTGCTGGCCAGGAGGCAGTTCGCGCTGCCGGCCAGATGGAAAGAGTGGTTGTACTTTGCTGCGCTAGGTTTCATCGGCATCACCTTCCACCAATGGCTGCAATCTACCGGCCTGCAAACCTCCCAGGCTTCAACCACGGCCTGGATCGTTGCCACCACACCGGTATTCATGGCCCTGCTCGGCTGGCTGGTCTTGAAGGAAAACCTGGGCTGGGTCAGGGTCATAGGCATCGGCCTGGCCGCCGCCGGAGTGCTGCTCGTGGTCAGTAAAGGCGATCTTACGGCCTTGTCCGCGGGGCATTTTGGAGAGCCGGGTGATTTCTTGATCCTGATCAGTGCTCCCAATTGGGCGGTGTTCTCGGTGCTGTCCCGGCGCGGCTTGCAGAACTACCCGGCGACGCGCATGATGCTGTACGTCATGGCTTTGGGGTGGCTGTTCACTTCGGTCTTGTTCCTTAGCGGCCCAGGGCTATCCGAGGTCGCCCATTTATCCACAGATGGCTGGCTCGCGGTGGTTTTTTTGGGAGTGGTCTGTTCTGGCTTGGCCTACATTTTCTGGTATGACGCTCTGCAGGCAGTGGCCGCATCGCAGGTGGGTGTCTTTCTTTACCTCGAGCCCCTGGTGGCCGTCGCCGTGGCTGCTGTTATCCTGGCCGAGCCGTTGCTGTGGGCTTCGCTGCTTGGCGGCGGGAGCATTATGGCAGGCGTGTGGATGGTTAACCGCCCCCGCCGAGTACGACATTTTACGTAGAAAAGTATGATCTAAAGGAGTACTTTTGTAGGAGGTCAAATTCCGCTGGATTATGGATGCGCATTTATTGGATCACTGTCATAATGGGATTACCGGGATCGAGTCCGGCTGGTGTGCCAGGCCAATACAGGCTGTGAACGCCGGCTGGACCGATGCTTCGAGGAATTCGCCCGCCAATACTTGGATTAAGGTTTGCTTTATGGAGGAGAGTTCGTTAATTTCAGCGGCCCGCCGAGGTGATCTGGAATCTTTTAATCAATTGGTCCTCGCCTACCAGGATCTGGTTTACCACCAGGCCTACCGGCTCCTGGGAGAAAGACGAGCTGCCGAAGACGCCGCTCAAGAGGCGTTCGTAACCGTGTTTCGCAAATTAGGATCCTATCGAGGCGGTTCTTTTAAGGTCTGGTTACTGCGCATCGTAACCAACAGGTGCTACGATCAGCTGCGCTGGGAAAAGCGTCACCCGGCAGTCTCCATTGATCCAGTTGATTCTCGGGGGGAAGAAATTGAATCGCCCAGTTGGCTTATCGATCCTGGAGAGACGCCCGAATCAGCCGTCGAGCGCACAGAGTTGAGAGATACGTTGCAGGCTTACATCAACCAGCTGCCAGTTTATGCGCGGACGGTGCTGGTATTGGTGGATATTCAAGGACTGGACTATTCAGAAGCTGCCGCTGTAATGGGAGTGTCCGTCGGGACGGTTAAGAGTCGCCTGGCCCGGGCGAGAAAACGCATCCGGGATTGTCTGAAGGGCTCTTCGAAGAAATTTGATGATCTCCCTCCCCGGCGCAGTCCGGCCACAAACCCCGCCGGGGATGGATACTTCAGCAAGTGCGCGCTCAACGCTCATGCGTAGAAGCAAACTATTAAACTTCGAAGCGCGGCTTGCTGATATGGGAGAGGAATTCCTTGCGAAGCGCCTCATCGTCCTTGAAGGCTCCCAGCATCCTGCGCGTGGTCATGTTGGCCTGAGATTTTTTGACGCCGCGCATCATGGCGCACATATGGGCGCCTTCTACGACCACCGCCACGCCTTTGGGGTTAAGCACCTCCTGGAGCAGATCAGCGATTTGGGAAGTCATGCGTTCCTGAACTTGCAAGCGCCGGGCAAACATTTCGACGATTCTCGGGATCTTGCTGAGGCCGATTACTTTCCCGTTGGGAATGTAGGCCACGTGAGCGCGCCCGTAAAACGGAAGCATGTGGTGTTCGCACATGCTGTAGAACTCGATGTCCTTTACGACGATCATCTCATCGTAGTCTACATCGAACAAGGCACCGTTGATCAGTTCGACGGGATCGGTGTCGTATCCAGCGGTGATCTCAGCGTACATGCGGGCAACTCGATCGGGTGTTTTCAGTAACCCATCGCGGCCCGGATCTTCGCCGATCTCGTATAAGATCGTTCGCACCGCATCATGCACCGCGGTTTCGGGTTGCTCATTGATTTCTTCGCTTATGAAAAAATCTTCGATAGGCTCAGCCAGTTGGGTGAGTGGGTACTGTGAAGTCATTTTAATAGGATTCCTTTATGTAAACTGGAGTGCTTTCCACGGGAAGCATTTCACTTGTTAGGATGCTGCCTTTGAGCGATTTCTTACTATGGACAGCGGAAAACCTGTGGTCTTTTTAAGCAAGACGGCTCCCAAGCAGATCATGCTTGAGAGCCGGGTAATTGCTTTCGATTTTCGTCTGGATTTACCAGTAGTGATGGACCTGCTCTCGGATCATGCTATCATAGATTTCCCTGGCTTTTTGCATGGTCTCAGCCGATAATGGTGGCAGGTCGGCCGCGCCGGCATTGTCATTTACATGTGTAGGTCGTTTAGCTCCGGGGATCGCGCAGGTGACAGCATCGAACATCAGAATCCAGCGCAAGGAAAACTGGGCCATCGTCCAACCTTCAGGGACCAAAGGCCGGAGTCCATCCACCGCTTTTAATCCGGTCTCATATTCCACGCCGGCGAAAGTCTCTCCGCGATCGAAGGCTTCCCCCTCCCGGTTGTAGTTGCGGTGGTCATCAGGAGGGAATTCCGCATCAGGAGTCATCTTGCCCGTGAGCAAACCGCTGGCCAGGGGGACGCGGGCGAGAATGCCCACGTTTTTGCGTTTGGCTTCCCTAAAGAAAAGCTCCGCAGGGCGCTGCCGGAAGATATTGAAGATAATCTGCACCGTTTTGACGTTGGGATATTCGATGGCTTTCAGAGCCTCTTCTACCTTCTCCACGCTGACACCGTAATGTTTGACCTTGCCCTGCTGGACCAAATCATCCATGATGCTAAAGACCTCGGGCATATAATAGACCTCGGTGGGTGGACAATGCAGCTGTAATAAGTCTATGCTATCGGTTTCAAGGTTTCGCAGACTGCGCTCGACGAAATTGGTTAGGTTTTGGCGGTTGTAGCCGCCCGCGGTGTGAGGATCGAGGCGCCGGCCGGCTTTCGTGGCGATACAGATATTTTCGCTCCGCTCCCGCCGTAATCGGGCCAATAATTTCTCGCTGCGCCCGTCCCCGTAAACATCCGCAGTATCAAAGAAATTTACCCCCAGATCGACCGCCCGGTGCAGTGCAGCCAGTGAATTCTGATCCTCGACCTGCCCCCAATCCCCCCCAATTGCCCAGGCACCGAAGCTGATCGATGCCACTTCCCATCCCGTTTTTCCTAGCGTGCGATATTTCATGTTCACAATCCTCTACCATGCCAAATCCCGGAGAGCCAGCATAATCATCTGTTGAGGATTTTACCAGGTACACTCGCATGTTGTTATAATATTTCTTAGAAGCACAGTTTCGGAAACCCGGTTCTTCCGTATTTGATGGGAAAAGGTTGGATGGGGAAGTGAGCAACGCTCGCTTCCCCATCCAATCCGTCCCTGCAAAAACGGAAGGCCCGAAAATCATTATTACGGAGAATTTCGATGCCTTATCTTGGCCAATCTGTTCAACGGATCGACGCAATGGGTAAAGTTACTGGACAGACCCGATATCCGGGGGATATCAATCTGCCAAAGCAGGCATACATGAAGATCCTCTTCGCTAACCGGCCCCACGCCCGCATTCGCAGACTTGACACCAGCGAGGCTGAGACGCTAGAGGGTGTGATCGCGGTGTTCACGGCCAAAGACGTCCCCGTGAATGAATACGGCTTAATCATGCCGGACCAGCCGGTGCTGTGTGGGCCCGGTTCGAGCAAACCTTATGCCGACCACGTCCGTTATGTCGGCGACCAGGTTGCGCTTGTCATCGCCGAGACAGAGGAAATCGCCGCAAAGGCTCGGGAGCTGATTGTGGTCGACTATGAAGATCTGCCCGTGGTCACAGATCCCCTCGAGGCGAGGAAACCAGGAGCGACATTGCTGCACCCGGATCGCGAATCGAACGTATTCTGCCGGTATCGCATCCGCAAGGGTGATGTCGAGGCTGCATTTGAGCAAGCCGACATTATTATCGAAGGAGAGTACCGTACACCCGCTCAAGAACATGCTTTCCTGCAACCAGAGGCTGGCCTGGCCTATGTCGACGAGGCTGGCCGGGTCACGGTGGAGGTCGCCGGTCAATGGACGCATGAAGACCGTGAACAAATTGCCCACGCCCTGGATTTGCCCCTGGACCAGATCAGGGTGATCTACCCTGCCATAGGGGGGGCCTTTGGGGGCCGGGAGGATATGTCGGTCCAGATCGTTCTGGCCCTGGCAGCCTGGCTGCTCCACCAGCGGGGTATTGAGCGGCCGGTGAAGGTGATTTGGAGCCGGGAGGAGTCGATTGTCGGGCACCATAAGCGGCACCCTTACGTCATCAAATCGCGCTGGGGCGCCACCCGAGGAGGCAAAGTGATCGCTGCTGAGGTCGAAGTCGTCGCCGATGGCGGTGCCTACGCTTATACCTCTACCAAGGTGCTTGGAAATGCCACATTGATGTGTACGGGCCCTTATGACATCGAGAATGTGAAGGTCGATTCGTACGCCATCTACACCAACAACATTCCCGGCGGCGCGTTCCGAGGCTTTGGGGGTCCGCAGGGGGCTTTTTCGGCCGAAATACAGATCAGTCGGCTGGCCGAGGCGCTGGGCATGGATCCGGTGGAGATTCGCGCCCGGAACCTGCTTCATGAAGGTGCCTTGCTCTCGGTAGGAACGCCACTCCCTGATGGCGTGAGCTTACCGCAGGTGCTGGAACAGTGCGCCCTGGCGGCGGGCTGGCAGAAAACACCCCAAGGTTGGCAACGCGATCATGGTGGTCGGGCCTCGTGGCCTGCGCTATCCGCTGCGAAAGGTGAACATATCAAGCGTGGCATCGGGTTCGCCTGCGCCTACAAGAACGTTGGTTTTTCATTTGGCGCTCCGGAGAGTTCCATGGCGACTGTTGAGCTGCAGGGCGGCAGCGAGATTGAACGTCTCATCGTGCATCATGCTGGAGCCGATGTCGGCCAGGGGGCTCACACTGTCATGGCCCAGATGGCAGCCGAAGCGGCTGGCGTTCCGGTTGAGAAGGTGGACATGGTCGTCTCCGATACGGCGGTTACGGATAACTCTGGAAGTTCCTCAGCCTCTCGGATGACGTTTATGTCCGGGAATGCCATAAAAGGCGCGGTTGAAGCAGCGTTGAAGAAATGGCGGGACGAGGAACGCCCGGCGGTGGCAACCTATAAATACGAGGCGCCGCCAACCTCAATGTTTGATGCGGAAACCGGGTATTCAAAGCCCAACTTCACGTACGGCTATGTCACCCAGGCAGTCGCGGTCGAAGTGGACACGGAAACCGGGCATGTACGTCTCTTGGACGTGGTTTCCGCCAATGACGTTGGAAAGGCTATCAATTTGCAGCAAGTGGAAGGACAGGTCGAGGGAGGTGTTGTACAGGCCGCCGGATATGTGATTCTGGAGAACTTTGTCCAAAAAGATGGCTATGTCCAGACGCAGCACCTATCTACTTACTTGATCCCCACCATACTTGACGTACCGGAACGAATCCATCCACTGATCCTTGAATACCCCGATCCAATCGGTCCCTGGGGAGCGCGCGGCATGGCCGAAATGCCTTTCTTGCCCCTGGCTCCGGCGATTGTGTCGGCGGTGCACGACGCATTAGGGGTCTGGTACTTCGAGTTTCCGCTCACACCGGAGAGAATCTTGCGAGGATTAGGCAAATTGTAGTGGATTTATCTGGCGCGATTCATTGGTTAGGTGATACGCTTGGCCAGGTGATTGTTGATCAGGAGTCACAGGCCATCTTTGATCTGGAGGAGGGTATCCGCCAGGCCGCAAAGGATCGCCGCTCCGGTGTTGAGGTGGCAGTGCGCGATCTGGCTGATACTGTAGCGGGCCTATCAATAGAAGAGGGTCACGCGATTGCTTTAGCGTTCAGCTTGTATTTTGATCTCGTCAATGTCGCTGAGGACGCACACCGGGTCAATGTATTGCGTGACCTGAAACGCGAAAACCACCCAGCCCCGATTCACGATTCGATCGGCGAGGCCTTGGCCAGCTTCAAACGGAATGGGGTCACCCAGGAGCAGTTGGATGCCCTGCTGAAGAGATTAAGCATAGAATTAGTCCTGACCGCTCACCCAACCGAGGCTAAACGCCGCACGATCCTGTCAAAACTAAAGCGCATTGCTGGGATCCTCGAGCTAGCCGACCGGCCGGATTTGCTGCCTCAGGAATTCGAGGCTTGCCAGGCATCTCTCAACGAAGAGGTCACCGAGCTGTGGCTGACAAGCCGCGCCAGGACAGCGCGGCCAACCGTCGCCGACGAGGTGAGAACAGGTCTTTATTTCTTAGATGATATCTTCTGGGAGGTACTGCCAACGATCTATGCTGATCTCGAATCCTCGCTGGCGCAGCATTATCCTGGATCCCGGCTTGATCATCCCTGGTTGCAGCTGGCTTCCTGGACTGGGGGCGACAGAGATGGCAACCCTAATGTAACCACCGAAGTCACGGCGGAGACGCTGCGTCTTCATCGCGGCCTGGCGGTCGAAAAACACCGCAGTGCTTTTCAGGATCTCGCCAGACGTTTGAGCATAAACGCACGCTGGTACCCTTTGCCTCAAGAATTGCGATCCTGGTTTGAGAAGCGCCGCCCGCTACCGTCCCACGTCTCATTTCTTGAAGACCGGTATGCCACTGAGCCTTACCGGCTAATTGTCTCGCTGCTGGCCAATGATTTGGCCGAGGCCTCCAAAGAGGATATGACTGCCCGGCTCTTGTCTGATGAACCCCATACTGCCCGGGCCAAACTGGAGGCATTCAGGCACCCTTTGAAAGTCATCGATCAGTCCCTTCCAGATCCCGTATCCCAGGGCGAATTGCGGAAGGTCCAAAGACAGCTGGATATCTTTGGTCTGAGATCCGCTCGCCTGGACATCCGCCAGCACTCTGATCGCCTCAAACTTGCTTTGGCCGAAGTCCTGCGCGCCCTTGAAGTTCACCAGGATTTTGAGGGTCTGGATGCGACGTCACGTGCTCAGCTATTGGTACACCTATTGGCGCAATCCAGACCCAACCTGGCGGATCACGCGGGGGTGACCCGGGAAACTGCGGAGACCTGGTCGCTTTTCAAGCTGCTTGCCCGGGCGCAAGACATATATGGCCAGGATTTGTTAGGCCCTTTTATCATTTCGATGGCCAGTTGCGCTGCGGACGTCCTGACCGTGTTGCTGCTTGCTCGTTGGGCAGGCTGCGACGTTGGCATGGAGATCGTCCCGCTGTTTGAAACCCTGGATGATTTGCGGGCTGCGCCGTCCATCTTGAGCGAGCTCTTCAATTTGGACCCTTATCAGGCCCACCTCGGTACCTGCGGGGATCACCAGATGATCATGATCGGCTATTCGGATAGCAATAAAGATGGAGGTTATTTGGCTGCCAATTGGGCTTTATACCGGGCGCAAGAGGAAATCGGGCGCATTTGCCGGACGTATGGCGTGAACTTCACCCTCTTTCACGGCAGAGGGGGAACGGTTGCTCGTGGCGGTGGTCCCGCCAACCGCGCTATCAGGGCGCAACCTCCTGGGACCGTCCATGGGCACTTTCGTCTTACAGAGCAGGGCGAGATCATCGCGTCACGATATTCCAATCGAGATTTAGCCCACCGCCATTTGGAGCAGATTGTGCACGCCGTGCTGCTAGCCTCCGCTCCCGCAGGAACGGTTGTTGCAGGGGAGGTTCATCCAGCCTGGCGGACATCGATGGATAATATGTCCGTGGCTGCCCAGAGTGCCTATCGTGGCCTGGTTTACAAAACGGCTGGATTTATCGACTATTGGCAGGCCGCCACGCCACTGGATGAGATCAAGCAACTGCATATTGGTTCTCGGCCGGCTTCGCGCCAACCGGGAGAGGATGATGTCACCGAAATTCGGGCCATCCCTTGGGTGTTCTCCTGGATGCAGAGCCGCTTTAATCTCCCTGGTTGGTATGGGTTAGGAAGCGGCCTCGAAACCGAGGAATCCCTATCCTTGCTCCAGGAGATGTATACTTCCTGGCCGCTTTTTACCGGCTTGTTGGATAATGCTGAGATGTCCTTGCTCAAAGCGGATATGGGAATTGCCCGCCTCTACTCTGGTCTGGTGCCGGACCGGGAACTCGCGGATCGAATTTTCGCGGTTATTGTCGAGGAATACGAGCGGACCCGCCAGGCTGTTCTCCGGATCACCCGCCACCGGGAATTGATGGAGAGCGAACCAGTTGTCCAACGATCAGTTCATCTGCGCAATCCATACATCGACCCACTTAATTACATCCAGGTTGAAATGCTGCGCAGGTTGCGGTCGCTTCCGGATCAGCACGGCGAGGAGGCAGGGTCGATCCGCCGTGTGATTGTTCTAACGATTAATGGGATTGCAGCAGGGCTGAAAAACACGGGATAGGTTCTCATTCTTATGACCAAATTTATTCTCCTATGATCGTTCTGATGCGTGGTGGAGGGGATCTGGCCAGCGGAGTCGCTGTGCGTCTTTTTCGGGCGGGATTTCAGGTGATTATCACTGAACTTCCGCAACCTCTGGCGGTGCGCCGGTTGGTCTCTTTCGCCGAGGCAATCTATCGCGGCGAGACCACAGTCGAAGGAGTCACAGCGCGTTTAGCGGAGGATCCCAAGCAGGCCCGCCGGATTTTGAGCAGCGGGCAGACACCTGTATTGATTGACCCGCGAGCTGAAGCACGCTACCTTTTTGACCCCATGGTTATGGTGGACGCACGGATGACCAAACGGGCTCCCGAACTGGGAATGGGGGCGGCAGCGCTGGTAATTGGCCTGGGACCGGGTTTCATTGCGGGTGAAAATTGCCATGCTGCCGTGGAGACCCAGCGCGGGCATCGTTTGGGACGCGTGATCTGGCAGGGGGCCCTCCAGCCAGATACCCGAATACCTGACAGCGTGGCCGGTCATCGAGCCGAGAGGGTTTTGCGGGCACCAGCTGATGGGATACTGAAAGCTCGGGCTGAAATCTGCGATCATTTAGAACCTGGTGATTTAATTGCAGAAGTCGATGGTGGAGCGATCAGAGCTCCGTTTCGCGGTGTTTTGCGAGGCCTGCTCCATTCCGGCCTGGGTGTCCGAAGCGGCTTAAAGGTCGGCGATCTCGACCCGCGGGATGATCCCAGCTACTGCAGCTTAGTATCGGACAAGGCGCTCGCGGTCGGTGGAGGCGTTCTGGAAGCCATCCTCGCTCGTCCTGATTTGAGACTCCATCTTTGGGATTAAGATGCAGTTGGCCAAGGCATTTAGGATCTCTACCGCGTCCCGGCTGGCGCTTGCCGGAGCAGGTGGAAAAACCACGGCATTATTTCAGCTCGCCCGGGAAATACGGCCGCCGGTGTTGGTCACCAGCAGCACTCATCTGGCCACCTGGCAGCTGCGCCTGGCCGACAGGCACTATTTTTTAAAGAAGCCGCAGGAGGTTGCCGATCTTGAGGTAAAGGATCTGTCTGGGGTAATCCTTTTGACAGGAGAGATGGTGGAGCCACAAAGGGTCTCCGGCTTGGATATGCCTACCTTGAACCGGATCCACGACCTAGCCAACGCCCGGCAGATAGCTTTGCTAATCGAGGCGGATGGTTCTCGCCAGCTGCCTCTGAAGGCTCCGGGTGAGCAAGAGCCCCCCATCCCTCCCTTCGCCGATACGGTGATCGTCGTGGCAGGATTATCCGCCCTGGGCAAGCCAATCACCTCACAGTGGGTACATCGCCCTGAAAGATTCCAATCCCTTTCCGGGCTTACTCCGCGAGACGAAATAACAACACAGGCGCTGGCCCGTGTATTGACTGCCCGGTCGGGTGGACTGAAAAATATCCCTGCAGGAGCGAGGCGCGTGGTCCTTTTAAATCAGGCGGACACACGTGAATTACAGGCGGCTGGGCGCTCACTGAGCGAAGATCTCCTGAAGGAATTCCACGCTGTTGTAATCGCCGCCCTGAACCCTTCATCTGGGGACGGTAAAGGATCAGAGCCTTCCCAGGCTATTGATCCCAGAATATTTGGCGTTCACGAGCGCATTGGCGGTGTTGTATTGGCGGCCGGAGGGTCCAGCCGGTTGGGGAGGTCAAAACAGCTGCTTCTCTGGCGCGGTAAGCCCCTGGTTTACACGGTGGCCCGGACTGCATTGTCTGCTGGCCTATCACCGGTCGTAATCGTCACAGGATCGCAAGGAGAAGAGGTCAGACGAGCTTTAGGAGACTTACCCGTGAGGTTCAGGAATAATCCTAATTGGGAAACAGGCCAGAGTAGCTCCGTGAAAGCTGGATTGGAGGCGCTCCCGGAGCAGGTGGGAGGCGTGGTCTTCCTGCTATCCGACCAGCCCCAAATTCCGGATGCATTGATCCGCTCACTGGTTGAGGTCCATGCTCAAACCCTATCCCCAATTGTGGCACCGCAGGTTGATGGACAACGCGGCAATCCGGTTCTATTCGATCGAGACACATTTGCCGAATTTGGTACCATACAGGGGGATGCCGGAGGTCGAAGGTTGTTTTCCCGCTATCAAGTTACCTGGGTTGATTGGTATGGCCGGGAAACGTTGTTGGATGTTGACACGCCAGAAGATTATGAGAAACTGTTAAAATTATGAGCATATGTATAGGTGTGAAACTGTGCTCCTGATCGCTGCTGTCCGGTGGCCGTCGGCCAGATGAAGCGGACAGGTTTTCCCGGCTTCCTCTTGCCTTCTGATCGAACTTGTGCTATCTTCAAAAAAATTGGGAGATCCTAGGTCCAGATACTGTCGCTTTCAATCCAATTGAAGTCTTTTCCTAACGAGAGGAGCGCCGGATGACTTCCGCCATAAAGAAGATCCTTATCGTAGAAGATGAGCCAGATACGGCTGAAATGTTCGCTGAAATGATGAGAATGAGCGGATATGAAATCTATAAGGCCTATAACGGGAGCTCCGCCGTTGCTCTAGTCAGAAAAGAAAAACCTGCTGCGGTCGTGCTGGATCTAATGATGCCCGATCTCTCTGGGTTAGAGGTGCTACGGTTAGTGCGGAATGACGTCAACATCGCCGATACACCGGTTATCGTGGTATCAGCCAAGAGTCTACCTTCGGACATAAAAGATGGATTGGAGGCGGGTGCATCCGTATATCTGACAAAACCAGTAGGCTATTTGGATCTTAAGGCCGCCGTGGAAAATGCGATTCGGTCATCGGGTAAAGCAAGTGGGTAAATAATGTCAGGAATACGATCGTTTATCGCAATTGATTTACCTCCGAAAATTCAGAAGCGACTCAATAACGTCTCTGACCAGCTTCAGAACCGCCTGGAGAGCGTGCCTGTAAGGTGGGTGCCGGTAGAAAATATTCATCTGACGCTAAAATTCCTGGGTGATGTCTCCGAGTCAAATCTGGAGGTACTTAAGGATGTATTGCGGACTGTTGTCTCAGGTCATCAAACCTTTGAGATCAGCATTGGCGGGTTGGGCGCCTTTCCCAAGGCCAAACGACCACGGGTGATTTGGATCGGGGTTGAAGCTCCCCAGAATCTGTCCGCGGTCCAGCACAGCATAGAGGCCGAGACCACTCGTCTGGGATACGCTCCCGAAAAACGGCCGTTTTCGCCCCATCTGACGCTCGGAAGGGTGTCAAGAAATGCCAACTCGCGTGATATTCGTCAAGTTGCAGAAGTTCTGAATAGCTCTAAAGTTGGCTACCTGGGTGTTGCCCGAATCCAAGCAGTGCACCTTTACCGTAGCGATTTGCAGCCGGGAGGTGCCGTATACTCCGGTTTATTTACCGCTCCATTAAGTATATAAGCTGGCAATAACAGCTTCGTATGATCGCAGACTCCCCGGTCTATTGAACAAGGCATGCAATCGATTTTTTGTTTGTGAGGTGATCTCTGGATACTTTGAAAGTAGCACACAGTATTGTCGACGCTCTTGAAGACAAAAAGGGGGAGCACATTATCCTGATAGATATCCACGAAATTGCGATATTTGCCGAATATTTTGTGATTTGTTCCGGAACCAGTGACCGGATGATCCAGACCCTTGCCGATTCGGCCATCGAGAATGTGAAAAAGGAATTCGGCTTGCGGGGGCGCTTGGAAGGGCTGCCCCAAGATGGCTGGATGTTAGTTGATTTTGGGGATGTTATCGTGCATATCTTTTCGCCCGACCGGAGAGATTTCTACCGCCTGGAAGATCTGTGGAGCGGCGGTAAAGTGCTGCTGCATCTGCAATGATGAAAGCCTATAACGTACCCTTGTACATGCCGCCATCGACGGTAAGCATCACGCCCGTGATATAAGAAGCCGCGGGAGAGAGGAGGAACACAGCCGCGTTGGCGAATTCCTCGGGCTTACCCATGCGGCCAAGCGGGCTATCCTGCGCCTGCCTGGAAAATTCCTCCTCGATGGTGGTCGCGTTAGCCCTGGCCCGATAGTCCATGAGTTCATGGACACGCTCGGTCTCCGTCCAGGCAGGGAGAATTGAATTAAATCGAATCCCGTCGGAGCCCAATTCCAATGCCAGGGTCTTAGTCAACCCAACAGTAGCAGCTCGCACGCTGTTAGATAGAACTAAATTTGGAATAGGCTGTTTTACTGAATAGGAGGTGATCGTAAGCACACTGGCTGCTTCCGATTTGCGTAGGTGGGGCAGGGCAGCCCGGATTAAGCGAACGTGGCTGAGCAAGTTAAGATTGACGGCCTGTTGCCAGGTTTCATCATCAAAAGTTTCGAACTTACCGGATGGTGGACCACCAGAGTTGGTGACCAGGATGTCCAGACCGCCTAAGGCTTCCACTGCGTTTTCGATTAGCGTGGCGGGCACGGCTGGCGTTGAAACATCCCCGGGTAATGCTGTAACCGGCATCTGAGTATCACCCGCGAGTTCTTGGGCCGCGGAATTGATCCCTTCAGGATCCCGGCTGTTAATCGCCAGGTTTACGCCTTCGTTTGCCAATGCCCTGGCGACAGCATATCCTAAACCTCGACTGGCTCCGGTGATCAGAGCACGCTTACCTTTCAGCTGCAAATCCATTTGTACCTCCTCCTGAAGTTGTCTCTCTGGTATTCGATTGATTTCAAGGGTCACCCTACCAAGTCCATTAAGTCTTTTTCGCGGAGCATTCGCACTCGCCAGCGGTTAATGAGCGGAACGATATAAGGTAGCAAACGTAATGAATAGTATGGTGGCAGGATCGGCACCCCCAAGAGGTCGCCGAAAGAGATTAACACGAAGAGATGTTCGAGATCGGCGCGCTCCCGCCGAAAGACTTTTTCAGCATCATATAGGAACATCCCGTAAAGGACGCCGAGCGTCCAGTCCCAGATTTCGCGAAGTCTTGAGTGATTCTTTGACATTCTGGAGTACCTCGACTACACTTCAAGCGTGGACATTACTAGACCTGTTTCTGGTGCGAAAGTGTAGGAAGGGCATCCCCATGCCCTTCTCCGGCGCTTGGGGATGCCGGGCATAAGAATGCCTAGGCTACACGATCTTGACCAGGTACAGACTTAGCACTTAGGCGACTTGCGTAGCTCCTAAAGATTGAGAGAGAGAAACCATGGACTTAGGTCAGTGGATTGTCATTGGATTGAGTATCTTGATGGGCGCCTGGTTTGGCGTGGGCTCGTACTACAATCGGAAACGAGGGATCGCCACCTACCATTGGATCCAAGGCGGATTGAAGCGGTTGGGAAAAATCAGCGAGGCCGCTTGGATCGGTTCAGCGAGCTCTGGTGCCCGGTTAGTAGTAGGGAACGCTGAAGCACCCTTCCGGCGTATCGAAGTGGTTTTTCTCCTTGAATCGCGTGAAATCCTGCCTCTTTGGTTGCTCAACCGCGTGAGAAACAAGCAAGATGAAATGATCCTGAAAGCTGGCTTGCGCAGTGCCCCAACCGATCAGATGGAGTTGTCTCGGGGAGAAGATCACCAGATCCGGGCGATGATTGCTCGATCTGGTGCCCAATCCTTTGAACAATTACCGGCCCAAAAGGGTTTTCTTCTAGCCCATCGAGGTGGCAAGAATTCTGAACTGGTTGGCCGCCTGACTGCGTTCTTAGAACGGTATTCGGATGCAATACTAAGAATCTCTGTCCAACGACAAAAACCGAATCTAATGATCCGAGTTGATTTGCCCGCTTTGCGTGAGGGTTCTGCAGAGGAGTTCTTTGACGCATTGCACGAGATGTTTAAGTAGCAATCAAGCACCAGAGTCGAAAGGCAGGAATTCGAGACCGATTCAATGGCATTTCAGGAACCGCAAGGCCTCCAAAATCTCTTCGAATCCCTCCTGGGGGCACCAACCACTGAATTCCAGACTCATGCGCCGTTCAGTGTGACGGCAATTGAACGATACAGTCATATATCTTACGTCGTGGCGCTGCCAGGGTAAGCCACGGCGTCTTGTCTTCCAGAAAACTTCAGCTGGGTGATTATGGATGCTTACGGGTGCGGCGTCCGGGGTCTCAACTGGCGCAACGAGCTTGCCCTTGTTAAAGGGCCTGATGCGAGCCGCAAATTCAAGGGCCCACCCCCGTTCGCCTTCATAGACTACGTACCAGGCATTCCCGTTTACTACCACCTGCTCGTCTTCGTTCCGCCGTCCAACAGCATTGACCTCGGGGTGGCTGACACCAGGTGCCAGATGCCAATTATTAGGCAGGTTTAGAACAAATAATAAGGACCTGCCCATAATCAGATTGCCTGTATAGATTTCGTTTTTGACGAGTTCTCTAGTAATTTTCTCCTCGATTTCAGTAAGTCCCTGCAATTTGTAGAATCGGGTGAAGCTAGGCAAACAACAAATCAGCAGTGCGTTTAAGCGTGTTTACGCCGCGCACCTCGGTCTCAAAGAGCGGTACTACTGCCCTGACCATGCCATCGAACTGGCGCTTGATCTCATCCATATATTCATCTTGCATGGCAATTCGGTTTAGAACGAAGTCATCCGCCTGGTCGCTTACGTCGCTTTTGTCAATCACCATGTTGACTATGACGCCACCCACCGGGATGCCGAATTCATGGAACCAGTTAATGAACCGGCGAATGACCGCTATTGGCAGAGCTTCGGGAAGGGTGACGAAAAAGAAAGCCGTCTTTGCAGGATCGGTGAGTAATTCCTTTGCGTGTGCCATGCGGTCTTGGAAGTTGACCAAGTAATCCATCAGCGGGTCTTTTTCCTCTTTCTTGGAGTAGGAGAGTCTCAGGCGCATGGCCTGGGCTTCTTTTCGACTCTCCATCATTTTGTTGACCCACAGGGAATACACGGAGGACATGCCCAACAGGCGGCGGGCGTTCGCCGTTGGCGCGGTATCGAAAACATAGGCTTCGTACTCATCCTTGAACATGAGGTCGATCATGTTTTCGAACATGGCCGATTCCTCAAAAGCGGGGTTCATGGTCGCCGATTCAACGAACTCGTCGGCTTTGCCGCGAATCTCTGCGAATTTCAGGAACCAATCGATTTTTTCACGGATCTCTTGCTTTGACCTATCGATGGTTTCCTTCGTGTCAATCTCATAGGCCATCAGGTTGGGGACCCCTTGCACTGGCGTAGCCTTCCCGAATACATTGCAATCGAGACAACCAGATAAGCTGTGTACCGGGTTGGTGGAAGCGAGAAGGGTACGCTTACCCATGTTGGCGAAGGCGACCGCAGCGGCGCTCGCCAGAACCGTTTTGCC
>DASQQR010000022.1:0-10415 GCA_035643335.1 Anaerolineales bacterium | reverse complement strand
TACCCTTCGACGGGGCTCAGGGCACCGCTCAACCAGCCATCTGTGGCAAATCTGACATTGTCGAAGATCGGGCTAAATCAAAACTCGCTCACCACTACATAGATTGGTCCTTTGATACTTTAGCACTAAAAATCTGGCGGGGACAGTAGGGATGTACCCAAAAACAGGTAGGGATTCCCCTAATTAGACCCAGGGGAATCCCTAAGACCGGAATAGGAGAATCCCGTATGTTCAGGTAGTCTAAAATTGGTAATAATGTTATATAGGGGTAGAGGTGCCACCTTTTGGAACAAATAATCCCAGGATGGTTTCGAAGGAGGTTGAGATGAACGAAATGATCGAGAAAAAACCCAGGATTTCCAGCCGGTCTCTGATCGGTTCCGTGGTGAAAAACATGCTGGATGAAGACCTGGGCGAGATCGAAGAGATGCTGGTAGATCCGGAGACAGGCTTCGTCTCCGAAGTGGTTCTTTCCACGTCAAAGTTTCTTGGTTTTGGAAAAAAGATCGCTGTCCCCTGGGACATGCTCAAAATCGATGACGGGGCCAATTCTCCCATCATGGATATCGATAAGGATTTCTTGGCTCGGGTACCGTCCTACCGGGGAAGCTAGGCTTCCGACCAGGGAAGGGCTTCCCCTCGGGGAAGCGGATGTAAACGGCGAGATAATGGCCGAGAACAAAAGGAGGTAGTAATGACGCAAACGCCAGCTGAGCCTGGACTAGGAGTTGCGAATGCGCTCCTGGAAGACCCACGCACCGAAGATGCGATCATTGATGTCGCCAATGACCGGGGGATCATCACATTGACGGGTACGGTGGCTTCCGAAGAAATCCGCCAGGCAGCGGAAGATATTGCCCGTGACAACCAGGGCGTTATAACGGTGGTAAATGAGCTGAAGGTGGAATAGAGGCGGTCTCTTGCACATCTTCAGAAAATCGATCCCGGGCCTGGCGGCAAGCGGGTGAGCGCCCTGGAAAAGGAGTGATTTGAAATGTACGCAGACGCTGAAGATCTAAAATCAAGACTCGATGACGCCGCACAGCAACTCAGCAACACAGTTCTCGAAATCGTGGACTGGGAGCCATGGTCAGTTTACTTCCTCGAAGACCTGGAAATGCTGGCTGCGAGCCTAGACGCGCAGCACCCAAAAGGGTACCGGGAAATGCTTGAGCGCCTACAAGACGACATTGGAACCAAGCTGCGGAAAGGGACCTGGAAAAGCCGGGTAAACTTAGCCTCCCCGATAATAAGAGAGGATTTGTGAGGCCCAGGTTCACAGCAGCCACAAAAGCGGCGCGATCAGAATAACGATGATGGCGACCAGTATGGTGAGAGGTGTGCCAACACGCACGAAATCGCTGAACCGGTAACGCCCGGGGCCATAAATTAACAGGTTTCCATGGTGCCCGATGGGGGTCAGGAAAGAAGTCACCGCCGCCATTGCTACAGTGACCACATATGCCTCCGGAGAGTGACCGAGCGCCAGCGCCAGGGCTACGGCTACCGGTCCCAAGAGCGCAGTGGTCCCCGCGTCGGACATCAGTTGGGTGACCAGGGCGGCAATGAGGAAGAACAACAGCAGTACCGGCAATGGATGCCAGCCACCCACGAGGGCTTGCAGCCACGCGGCGATCTGGTCGGAGAGACCCGTTTTAACCATCGCTTGTCCCAGTGGAATGGCCCCTGCAATGAAAACAAAGATGCGGATGTCAATGGACTGGTAGGCCTGGCGGGGCGTGAGGCAGCCAGCCAGAACAACTGCTGCCGCCCCTGCCAGGAGCACAATGTCGATCCTGAGTATGCCGAAGGCAGCCACCAGCACCGTAGCAATCAGGAGCCCGCCGGCCAGGGGAGCTTTGTGACGCCGGTACGGCACGCCACCAAACGGGACGAACATAAGAAACGAACGATTGCCAGAAAGCCGGGAAAATATCTCCTCGCTTCCCAGGAGCACCAGCACATCCCCGGCACGCAGTTTCACGCGAGAAAGCTCAGCGCGCATCCAACCTCGCAGCCGCCAGATGCCCACCACAAGCACGCTGTATGTCTGGTGAAAGTCCACCTGTCCAACCGTGCGGCCTTCTAACTCAGAGCCCGGCGCGATGACTGCCTGGACAAACTGCTGAGAAACGCCAGCCTCGTCCTCGTCCGCGGTGGGCTCGGCCTCTCCATACTTGACCACAGGATGCAAAGCCAGCCCAGGTTCCTCCTGGATGGCAGACAATTCATCGGGCGTGGTCCGTACCAGAAGGACGTCTCCCCCCTTAACTCTTTTCGTGAAGTATGGCTTTCTGCGGGCCTGGCCACGCCGGAACCAGGTAACGATCTTCACCTTCTGGTCATACCGGGATTCGACCTCGTCGATGGTTTGGCCGATAAGCAGAGATTCCGGCTGGACGATCAGTTCAGTGTAATACCCCTCCAGGCGAAAATCGTCGTCGCCCCCATCTCCCCCGGGCCGTTCAGGGAGCAAAAATCTCCCCAGCAGCAACATAAACACCGTCCCGGCCAGGCTGAGCGCCAACCCAATGGGCGCAATCGAGAACACGCCCAGGCCTGGCCGGCCAGCCTGTTTGAGGATGCGATCCGAAATCAGAAAAGCTGGTGCGCCCAGTATGGTGATCGTCGTTCCAAGGGAAGCCGCAAAGGACATCGGCATCAGCAGCCGGGAAGGAGGAATATCCTGTTCCCGGCAAAGCTTGAGCGTGACCGGCAGCATGACTGCGGTGATCGTCAGGTGGTGAGTGAAAGCCGAAAGCCCGGCCACGGACAGCATCAGGACAGCCATCACCTTGCTTTCACCCTGTCCAGCGAGGCGTGCGATCCAGCGCCCCAACCGGTCTGAGAGACCCGTATAGTACAGCGCCCCGCTGAGGACGAAAACGGCAGCGACCACGATGGCCGGTTCACTGCTGAACCCGGCGAGTGCCTCCTCCGGCTCCAGGATACCGGTTACAGCGAGGGCGAGGATAATCAATACCGCAGTGAGGTCGATGCGGATTTTCTCGGTCATCAACAGGGCAAACGCAGCCACAATGATAGCCAGCAAGATCAGTTGATCCAACGCCAGACCCGCAAACAAGCGCTACGACCTCCCGGAGAGTAATTAGGGTGTGCCCAAATATTGTTAGCGGGTTTGGGTGTTCGGGGCGGGGCACCCCGCCCCGAACACCCAAACCCAACAACTTTTTGGTGCTCCCAGTAATTAAGCAGTGTGTGTCATCTGGTGGAATGAGTCCCAGCTCATGGATGCTGGGGAGTGTACACTTTAGGGCTGAAAAACGCAAGGGGCAGATACCAGCCCGCCGTCAGGTTTTTTCGGACCAAGCGGAGGATTCAAAAGACCCCTTGCATTGGGTGGAGATTTAATGTACTATCTGACTAAATCAAGTCCGAATTTACGGCAGCATGCTAAGATTGAAGGGAGGCTAACATGGACCCAATCACAACCGCGATCGTGGCAGGGATTACGGCGGGTATTGGCCCTGGGGTAACAGAGGCCAGCAAGAAGGCGATCGTGGACGCCTACGATGGCTTGAAGGGCCTGATCCGCAGAAAATTTGGCGATAGAAGCGAACTGGCAGAGGCGGTCGACAAGCTCGAGCAGCGGCCGGATTCGGCGGGCCGGAAGGAAACTTTGAAAGAGGAAGTGGAGAGGGCCAACGCGGAAAAAGACCCTGAAGTCCTGGCGGCAGCCCAGGCCTTGCTCGAAAAGATCCAGGCACAACCTGGCGGCGAACAACATATCCAGGCGGCGACTGGAAGGTACATCGCCCAGGCGGACCGGGGCGGGACGGCAAGCGTCAACGTAACTCATCCGAAGGAGTAACCTTGTCCGAGGAAGAATCTTCCGGCCAATCGGCGCGTGGCTCCTATATCGCCCAGGCGGACCGGGGCGGGACAGCCAGCGTCAATATCACCAACATCCAGCTGCCGGCAGCCCCGCGCATCCCCCTCCAACGCCCGGCGCGCGCTGAGCACTTCACCGACCGGGAGAGAGAGCTGGCCAAACTTCTGGACGATCTGCAACCGGGAGGCGTGGTCACACTGACCGGCCCGGGTGGCATCGGCAAGACCGCTCTGGCCGCCGAAGCCATTTGGACCCTGGCCCCGGAGGACGACCCACCCGAACGCTTTCCGGATGGCATCCTGTTCCACAGCTTCTACAATCAGTCGCAGACGGATCTGGCGCTGGAGAAGATCGCCCTGGCTTACGGCGAAGAGCCGCGCCCGACACCAAAAGACGCGGCCCAGCGAGCCCTGGCAGGGCGAAGGGCGCTTTTGGTACTGGACGGGGCGGAGGACGCGGATGACCTGCCGTCGATCCTGGAGATCCGTGACCGCTGTTGCGCGCTGATCACCAGCCGGACGAGAAGAGATATCGTCGAATCCGGCCAGGCCATTGGCTCCTTACCCATTCCACAAGCGATTCGCCTGCTCAAGAAATGGGGTGGACGGCGCGCAAAGGATGACGTGGCTGCCCGGCGGATCTGTGAACTGGTTGGCGGGCTTCCCCTGGCCATACGAATCGTCGGCCGCTACCTGGTGGAGAGCGAGGAGGAGGCAGCCGATTATCTTGCCTGGCTGGAAGAAACGCCATTGGCTGCCCTTGACCAGGGCAAGCGCCAACATGAGAGCCTGCCGGTCCTTCTGGAGGCAAGCGTTTCCAAGCTCACCCAGAATGCCCGCCTGGCTCTGGGAGTGATCGGGTTGCTCGCATTGGCCCCATTTCCGCGCGAATTCGCGGCTGAGGCTCTGGCACGCCCCTCCCCTGAAGTCGGGCGGATCCTGGGTGAATTGGTCAGCTATGGCCTGCTGCTCAAGGAAAAGAAGCATTACCTGGTCAGCCATCCCCTGCTGCACACCTATGCACGCCAGATGCCGGTGCCCGAGGGCGCCATCGAACTGTTGGGCGAATACTTTGTCCGCTTCGCACAAGCACGCACAAATCTGGCGCTGCCAGATGTCCAGGAGATGGAAATTGCCTGGCCGCATATCCAGGCGGCCTTAACCCACCTGGTTGAAGGCCAGGTGTGGGAACCGGTCGCCGAGCTGGGACACATCCTCACGCGTTCTGGCGGCGAGGGATACCTGCAGCGGAGTGGTTATTGGCAAGCCGAGCAGATTTTTTTGGAGAACGGCATTACAGCCTGCGGCGAGCTCATCAGAGCATTACCAGGCGATGCTGATCGCTGGTCTCTCCAGCGGGCTGACCTGGAGTACGGTCTCGGCGATCTGTGGTTTTCCAAGGACCAGTACGACCAGGCCATAACCGCCCTGGACGAAAGCCTGCATCACTACGAAGAGATTCAGCATCGTGAGCGGGAGATCGCCAGAACAAAACTGAGGCTGGGGGAAATTCGCCTGAATCGCGGCGATTTTGACCAGGCTGTTGAATGCTTCGAGGATAGCTTGAGGATCTACCAGCAGATTGAAGCCGGAGCCATGGAATTCGCTTCGACCCACTTATGGCTGGGCAGGAGCTATCACCGCAAAGGGGCATACGACCGGGCCCAGGCGCAGTACGAGAAAAGCCTGGCCGCATACCAGCGTGAGGGAGACCTGGCGGAGAGCGCCTACATCCTGATCCAATTGGGGGCGCTGGCTTTCGACAAGAGCGAGCCTTCGAAAGGCCAGGATTACTTCGGTCAGGCTGAAGAGCTGCTCGAAGCCGCCTCTGGGGATCTACAGCGCATCGCGAAGGTGCGGGTAGATCTCGCCAATCAATATCGCTGGAACAGGATGTTTGCCAGAGCCACTGCATTGCACCAGCAAAGTATTCGTGACTTTGAATCATTGGGGGACAAACCCAACGCTGCGTGGTCGATGCAAGCCCTGGCAGATACCTATTTCGAACAAGGCGACCGGAGGCATGCGGAGGAGATTTACCACGAGGTTGTACAGCGTTTCGAGGAGCTTGGCATAGCCCACGGCAAAGCCTACGCATGCGACCATTTGGGGATGATCCGCCTGGAGCAGGGGAAAGTAGACGAGGCAAGGGCATACTTCGAGCAAGCCCTGGAAATATTCCGGGCATCTCAGCTGAAAAGCGGCATCGCGTATGTGCTGTTCAACCTGGCCGACACGGAGCGGGCAGCTGGCGGCCTGGACGGCGCCAGGAAGCATTACCAGGCTTCTCTTGATATCTGGCAGGCCCTCTCAAACACCGAGCGAATCAAGCTTACCCAGGAGCGACTAGAAGCCCTCCCAATGGAGCCGGTCGATATGGCCGGAGATCACAGCGACGACAAAGCGTGAAATAAGCCTCAATGCTATTCGCATAAAGTCCAGCGGCGACTGCAGCGCCAAAGCGCGCAAGCACCTGCTTTAGATTCGATAAATATCCGACATGGTGTTACATCACAGGCAAAACAGGGATGATGACGGAAACGCCCGGCATGCAAAGAGCCCTGCCTTGTATTACGCAATCCTGGCTGCATGGTTGGCGGCCAGCGTGCTTCTTTGGGCCAATTACGCCACCTCCCTGCGCGCACTAGACTCAGCAACCGGCAAGGTCCTTGCCGGGCTAATCACCTTCCTGGTCGATCTGAGTTGGATGTATGGCTTCTACCACATCGGTTTTGTCTCGTTTGCGCGATTGTATCCGGACTCCCTCTCCAGCCGGGATTCGGCCAGGGAAGAGCCCCTATGCGAGCAGCCTGTCGCTGTCCTCCTGACAGTCTGTGACGACTTCCAACCGCCGGCCGCCCACTCCTGCGTGACCCAGGATTATCCCGATTTCCACGTTTACGTGTTGGATGATAGTTCCGGAGAGCAAATGAAAGAGAAGGTGGACACTTTCCAGAAAAATTTCCCCAAGAAAGTCACTGTGATGCGGAGAGAGGACCGCAAGGGGTTCAAAGCAGGCAACTTGAACAACTGCCTATCCCTCTTGCCGGAAAAGTATGCTTACATCGCTTTGGCGGATTCGGATACGCATTTGCCCGCGGCGTTCCTGCGAATAGCTACGGGGCTTTTGGAGGTGAATTCATCGAAAGGATTCGTCCAGGCACTTCACATCGCCAACGCGCATCATCGCCAAAGCCTTGCCAGGGACCTGGGAGAGATCGTCAGGGTGGGCTGGTGCTACTACCAACCCCTGAGGAATAAATATGGCTTTCCCATGTGTTACGGACACGGGGCGCTTATCCGGCGCAGCGCGCTCAAGGTGGCCGACGGATTCCCGGAGATCGTAAGCGAAGATATCGCTTTAACCTTACGGTTGCGCCGGCAAGGCATTCGGGGGTTGATTACCTCGGGCTCGATCTGCGGCGAAGATTTCCCGGATGATTACTACACCTTTCGCAAGCGCCTTTCGCGGTGGGTTGCTGCAGATCTGGAGTGTTTCCGGGAAGAATTGGTACCTTTTCTTTCTTCGAAAAACATTCTGATCATCGAGAAGCTGGACGCGCTATTCCGAGGGTTGAAAGTACCTCTGTCGTTATTATTTCTCCCCGTTGCGGTTCTGGTCAACGTGATGGCGGTCCTGTTTCCCGCATGGGAGAGCTCAGTGGCCTGGCCGACCCTGGCCATTACCATGCTTTCAATTTTCGCACCGTATTATTGCTTCACAGTGGATTTGACCGGCCAGCCGAAACGCCTTGTCCTGCTTCTTTCACAGCTGACCGCGGTGTATTGTTCTGGCATACTCCTGATTATCGTAAACGCGCTGCAGGCAATTTATTCTCGCAGGGCTCAATTCTATGTCTCGGGTGTCAAAGAGGATCGAAAATTGGACGGAAGCCTGCTGAGACGCTATCTCTCCATGGATAAGGCGGGCTACCCGCTGTTAGGCTTCTTTGAAGTCTCAGCAGCCCTCCTGTTGATCCTCTTTGCTCTCCAGACCGAAAATCTCACCTTGATCGGAGTAGCTGCTGCTATGGCTTTGGCGCCGGCCATTGACACCCTCGGGTGGGAAAACAGGCTGGTTACCTGGTTCGTTCATTTGCCTTTCAGTCTGATCGTAACAGGTATTGTTTCGCCCTGGCTTTTTGGACATGGCTCAACGGTGCAAATTTTGACGTTAGCAGGGCTGTCCATTTTGCTCTTCTGAGACCTTAAAGCGAGAAAAAACCTCTACTCCCCCAGCGGGTTAACCCAATTCTCACCCTCTATTCCCCCTCAGAGGGGATTGTTCCCACAAACGAATTGCGCTAATCTAGGGTACGAAGTCGTGCAGCCGCCGCATCCCTTCGACGTTGCTCAGGACAAGCCCTAAGCGGCGGGGAAGGGCATAGGGATGCCGGGCAAGGATTGAAGGCCCTCTTCGACTGGGTTTGAGACGATTCAGGGCAGCTAAGGACAGCTTTGCATATATGCATTCCGGGTTTCGGGTCGGCGACATCAAGCAGTTGGAAACTGCACCAGCACTTGCGAAGTCGTCCTTCGGCTTTGCTCAGGACAGGCTCTTCAGCGACTGGATTCGGGCTGCCAAGGCAGTGCCTGCCAAGGCAGGGAGTGCCAAGGCGGGGAATGGGAAGGCAGGGTTCGGCCTCTCCGTACCGCAAATTCGCTCGCCGGACTCGGAACGGACTTATGCACCGCTGTACTAAGGACAGGCCCTGCGACTGCGGTATGGAAAGGTGAATCTGACATTGCTGAACTAAAGTTGATCTTAAAAATTTAGATGAGGAGGCAATCCATGCAAGCAGCAGATACACTATCGCGCCCCGAGACCCTGGTAGAGGGAGGAAGATATATCAGGAAGGAAGATACAAGGCCGGGCCTGGAGCCAATTTTGCATCCAGTGACCTTCATCTCGTATTGCGCCTGCCCAGAGTTTGTCATCGTCCAGGATGAAGAAGGGAGGAAATACCGATGTCTGCGCAAGCAAATATTCACCGTGAAGCTGGATGATCTGTTTATGGCTCTGGCTGCGGATATAGCCGGTTCAATGTAAGGGATTGGAAGAGTGGAACCCTTCGACGGGCAGGGCAAGGATTGAAAGTTCTCTAATCACAGGGAGGGAATGGAGGATGACAAGCGGTGCGGGCATCATCAAAGAGAGGTTCCTGGAGCTGGCGGATTCGTTGAATGGCACGGCCAGGCGCTGGTTTACCCGAATGGCCGGAAAAAACGGACATTTGCTCGAGAGCCTGGATGGCGAGACACGCGAGCTGCTGAGCGAATTTGCTGAGCGCAACCGGATGACGCCGGAAGAGGCGGCCATCGGCTGGCTGGGGATGCAGGCGAAGGCATACCAACAGGACAAGCAGGTCGAGCAGCTTTGGGGAATGCTGACGGACCGGGAGCAGCAGGTGGTGGCGCTGTGCTGTTTGGAGTACTCAGACCAGGAGATCGCGGACATGCTGCACATCGCCTATGGAACGGCCAGGACACACCTGTATAACGCCATTTACAAGCTGGGGATCCACCGGAAACCGGAGCTGCTCTTTCTGTTGAGGAACTGGGATTTCAGCAAGTTCGATCGGGAGTATCCTTACGGTTGAAGATTAGGGCGAACAAAGTTCGCAAGTTGAAGGTTGAAGGTTTAGGGCCGAGGGGATGAGGCGGTTGGGGTTGGGGAAATGGATCCGAGTATTCCAAAATTGGGCCTTGACATATTCCCATATGGGTATATAATATAGCCATGGCACGCAAGCCGACAACCCACGATCCCTTCAACGCCGTGGCTGAGCCCAAGCGGCGACAGATCCTCGAAGTGCTGGGTGCGGAAGAACTACCGGTGAACGAGATCGTCGAAGCGCTCGGATGGCCCCAGCCGATGGTATCGAAGCATCTGGCGGTGTTGAAGGAGGTTGGATTGGTGAGCGAGAGGCGGGCCGGCCGGCAAAGACTATACCGGGTCAATGCGGAGCGACTCAAGCCGATCTATGACTGGGTCGCACCGTTTGAACAATATTGGGGCGAGCGATTTGATCGCCTCGACCAAATTTTAGAAAAGATGCAAAAGGAGAAACAGGATGTCCCCAAAAAAGAATAAAACCACCGTCACGGCAGAGCCCGGAAAACAGGAGGTCTTCATTACCCGGGAATTCGATGCCCCCCGGGAGCTTGTTTTCAAGGCGCATACCGACCCGGAACTGTATGTCCAGTGGCTGGGTCCGCGCGGATACGAAATGATCCTGGAAACATTCGAACCCCACAGCGGCGGCAGATATCGCTACATCCACAAAGATCTAGAAGGAAACGAATACGGCTTTCACGGCGTGTTCCACGAAATATCCGAAGCGCTGATGATCCAGACATTCGAGTTCGAAGGACTCCCCGAGAGCGGGCATGTCTCGCTGGATACCATGAGGCTCGAGGAATTGCCCGGTGACAGGACCAGGGTCACGATTCAATCGGTCTTTCAATCGGTTGCAGACCGCGATGGCATGGTCGAGTCTGGCATGGAGCGCGGCGTCAGTGAGGGATATGAGCGGCTCGATGAGGTGTTGGAAAAGATGCAA
>DASQQR010000021.1:0-8755 GCA_035643335.1 Anaerolineales bacterium | reverse complement strand
CTCGAGCAGGGCCGACTGCTGGCGCAGGAGACTTCTTCTCTATGGCTGGCGCGCTATCCAAACCAGCGCGCCTGGCTGTCGGCCGAACTGGGTGACTGGGATACGGCCTACGAGTTCGATCTTACCGGTCTCCACCCCGCCCAGGATGTACCTGGGTTTCGGGAGATCGAGATCAGCACCGTGATCAACCTGGTGCTTGACTGTACAGCCCTGGGACGCCTGCAGGAGGCCGGGTCTTTCCTGGCGGAAGCGCAAAGAGACCTGGGCAGGCCGGAATTCGGATCTCACAATTGGCGCTGGCGCATCCGCCTGGCGGACGCACGGGCTCGCCTGAGCCTGGCGCAGGACAATTTGGAGCTGGCAGCCGGATCGATCAGCGACCTGCTCGAACAGGCTCAAAAAATGCGGGCCCGCAAGTATACTGCCCGCGGCCTCGTGCTGCGTGGCCAAGTGCACCTGTCTCAGGGCTCATTCTCGCCTGCCGAGGCCGACCTGCGGACTGCGTTGGTGCTGGCGGATAACCTGTGTTATTTTCCCGCCAGAGTTGAAGCCCGCCTGCGCCTGAGCCACGTCTACAAGCAGGCGGGCCTGGCGGAGCAGGCAAAAGGGCATGCAGCTGAAGCAACTGATTTGGTTGCCGGCCTGGGCGCCCGGCTCCAACATCCCGAGCTGCGCAGCAGCTTCGAGCGTGGAATTGGTAATCAGCTTCAGCAAATTGAGCTCTAGCCTTTTTTGCCAGGAGGGTACTTATGCTGGTGGATGGGGAGCCGCATACTGACACATTATGATTAAGATTCAGCTAAAGTTTGTCGGATACGCTTGACTCTGTAATCCGGATCTGCTAGAATAATCGTGCACCCCGAAAGGGCAAACTTGCCGAAAGGCAAGGGCGCAAAACCAAGAGCCTAAAGAGATCGGATAGATCGAAAGGTTTGCCTGATCCAAAGGTAGTCTGGTCGCCGAAGGGTGCATTTTTGTTTTCTGGGCCAGTGCGGGCCCAGAATGTGTTTAAGGGTGCAACTCTGTGCCTAATGGGCGGGTTCATAGGGTTGGACCGATTCGGGGTCAGGGCGCGGGCACACAAGGCCGATGGTAGGGGTGGGTCCTGACGTCTCTTGGTCGGCAAAAATGGGAATCGAAACCAGGTCTGGCGAGGGATCGAACCCGGTTCGACCCACCCTGGTCCCGCCACATACGCGGAGTTTCACCGATGACCGGGAGGAGGGCGGGTCGAGCGGTCCGAGATTCGGGGGTTGAAGGGATTCGAGTAGGGAGTGTATCCGGCGTCGAGCGTCTCGAGACCCGCCCCTACCGATGGGCGAAAATTGGAGATGGTAACGCCTAGCAACAGGCCAGCATCCATGCCAGCGAAGATAGCATTGACAGGTTCTCCCTCTGACCTATAATAATTATAAATTGGTCAATTTATACCTGATTAGTTGTGAAATCAGGCTCGAAGTTGCCGCCTGGGGGCTGACACCCGGCCCAGAGTCCAAACGACCGGCCGAGGTACGTCAGCAAATAAGCGGCAGCCAGCCGATTGGAGGTAAACCTATGGACAGAGAAAACGGATCCTTTCAAGGCGGCAGGGTATCACGGCGAGAATTCCTTCGGGCCGCTGGGATTCTCGGAGTTGGCAGCGCGGCCCTGGCGGCGTGTGGCGGAAAGCCTCCTCAAGTGGAGGCAGCAGCCACACCGGCGACGGCAACCCAGGCCCCTGCGCCGCCGGCCCAACCTGTTGATGTTGAGCGCATCGCTGCAGACCCCACCGACATTCCGGGGCCGGTGAGCCATACGCAACCCCGGACGCATCAAGTGGAGCTGGATGCGCAGGAAGTGGTGGCCGAGATAGAGCCGGGCGTGACCTTCACGTATATGACATTCGGCGGCCGGGTCCCTGGCCCGATGATCCGGGTGCGGCAAGGGGACAGCATCCAATTTACATTGAAGAACCTTCCCGACAGCGCGGCAAGCCATAATATCGATTTGCACGCGGTCTACGGTACCGGGGGCGGCAGTATAGCCACCAACGTATCGCCGGGACAGTCCAATGGGCTGAACTTCAAGGCAGTGTATCCCGGCGCTTTCATGTATCACTGTGCCGTGCCGAACCTGGACTTTCACATCAGCTCGGGCATGTTCGGTATGATCCTGGTCGAGCCAACGGGAGGCCTTGAACCCATCGACCACGAGTTCTACCTGGGGCAGCATGAAGTCTACACAAATCTGCGTGCGGGTGAAAAGGGACACCACGCCTTTGACTTCGCGGCGATGCTGCGGGAGGATCCGACCTACGTGCTGTTGAACGGTGAGAAATATGCCCTCACGGCTGACCGTCGTGGTGCCATGCAGGTGAAAGTGGGCGAGCGGGCTCGGGTGTTCTTTGTCAACGGAGGCCCAAACCTGACGAGCAGCTTCCATCCCATCGGCAACGTTTGGACCAAAGCCTGGCGCGACGGCGCGCTGGCCAGCAGCCCGGAAGAGTACGTGCAAACCCTGAGCGTCCCCCCGGGGAGCTGCGGCGTGTTTGAAATGGATTTCCCCGTGCCCGGGGATGCCAGGCTGGTTGACCACGCACTGACACGGGTGGTGAGCAAAGGGATGCTGGGGATCATCGAAGTCGCTGGCGAGCCGGTGCCCGAGATCTTCGAGCCCGACCTGCCTGGAGATCCGCAGTAGGACGGATGAAGTTCTCGTGAAATGGTATGTATTGGAAGTCTGGAAGAGTGGAAGATGGGGTGCGCGGGGGCTTGGGGGTCGGGGAGATGGGGAGCCTGTGGCTACATACCTTCGGAGGAAAATAATAATGAACCGTAGAAGCCCCGTTATGGTCGCCTGGGGATTGTTTGCAGCCTGTCTGGCAGGGGCTGTCATCTCTCTCATACTTAATATCCCTGGTTTGCCTGCTCCGCCATCCCTGTTTAATCTGGTCGAAGCCTTTGGATGGACGCTGGCGATTCCAATCGTGTTTTCGGGAGTAGCAGCATTGATCATCGCACGCCAGTCTGGCAACCGGGTTGGTTGGCTGATGATGTTCATCGCGTTTGGAGTGGTTAGTCCAGGCTCGTTAATCCTGAGGTACCTGCCTGAAGCCCCAACAAACCTCACACCAGGTTTGTGGCTGCTCCTGTGGTTCGACGGCTGGTCGTGGATTCCGGCTATTTTCCCGATTTTCCTCATCCCTCTCCACTTTCCAACCGGGCAGCCGCCCTCTCCTCGCTGGAACTGGGTAACCCGGCTTGCAATCGGGATGTGGCTATTTTTTATCATCATCACGTCATTCTTCAAAACCATTGGTCCCCTCGAGGGTAACTGGACGGTGCTAAACCCGATTGGGTTTATCCCGGATACCGTGGCGGAAGGTGCCTTCATGATCGTCTGGGGCATCGGGTTACTCACGCTTCTTATATCCAGCGTGGCATCCTTGTTCGTTCGCTACCGGCGCGCCGGCGATCGCGAGCGCCAGCAGATCAAGTGGCTGCTTTATGCCGGAACATTGTTTGCATTCGATTACACGCTGACTTTCTTTCTCTCGGAAAACGAGTTCACAGTCATCCGTGGTCTGGTAGACCTGCTGTTTGTGTTTTCGATACTGGCGATTCCGCTCGCCATTGCGGTTGCCATCTTCCGCTATCGTCTTTACGATATTGACCTCATCATCCGCCGCACGCTGCAATACGCGATCCTGACTGGGCTGCTGGCGCTGGTGTATTTCGGGAGTGTCGTCTTGCTACAAGGCCTGGTTGGGAACCTGACCGGCGAGCAATCCCCACTTGTGATTGTGCTCTCGACTTTAGTGATCGCGGTCTTGTTCAACCCGCTGCGTATCCGTGTTCAAGATTTCATTGACCATCGCTTTTACCGCAAAAAATACAGCGCCGAGCGGGCTTTGGCAAAATTCGCTGCCAAAGCCCGCGACGAAGTCGACATGGAAAACCTATCTACTGCTCTGCTGAGCGTTGTGGAGGAGACCATGCAACCGGAACAGGTCAGTTTATGGTTGTTGGAGAAAAAGAAGTGACCGAGGTGAGAGGTACGCCTCCAAAACTCGGGTCACGTGACGCACTCCACCGCCCCACTTGGGATCGTCTAATATGTCAACAGGGAAGGGGAGTTGCGCTAATCTAATTATTTGTATATACAGTGGAACCTCGAGTGGAAGCGGGTTGGGTATACAATCGATTCTCTCGATGGGTAAAAGCGATTCCTCATAAACATGAGGAGGAGGGATTTCTGTCATGGCCTACAGCTATAAAAACTCTCGTGGCGTGACTTACTTCCTGCACGCTAGAAAACGGGCTCTCAAGAGCGGCAAAGAGCAAGTTCTCTACTTCTTCTCTAAGGAGAAGAAAGAGGGCGTACTGAACTCGGTGCCCACTGGTTACGAAGTGTCAGAGACCCCGAATGGACTTCCTGTTCTTAAACGCTCAGGCACCCACGGGTCTGGAGGCGGTCCTTAATTAGAAGCGATCTACAGCCGATCAGGAGATACAAAATTCCGGATGGACGTCTGATCTTATCAAATGAAACTGCCGTTCGATATTAGCCTGAAGTTTGTCTTCCGGATCTTGATTCCCGGCTTGTTCATTGCGCTAGGGTTGCTGCCTCTCTCGGAAGCAATTCTAAATGCATTTAATGCAGGGGTGTATCAGGAAGCTGTGTTTGTGGGCTTGAGCTTGCTGACCGGTTACCTTATCTTGTTGCTGGATATGCCAATCTACATGGCGTACGAGGGCAGGCGATGGCCCAAATTTCTAGGAGACTATTTCACGCAGGGGAATACTTTAAATCCGTATTCGACCAGTACCGCCAAGAGATCAATTTCGACGATGTGGTCAAATGGGTTGCGGAAATCAAGGGTGACGAGGCACTTCTGGAGACAAAGGCGGAGGAAACCCAAAGGCAGCGTTTCGAGGCAGCCTGGCGCTATCTGCAATTTTATATGATCAAGCTGAATGAAGGACCGCCGATTCCGGTACCGGAGGCAAAAGAGAAACAGCACGGAAAGGGAACCAAGAAAGATCCATTGAGAACACCTGAGATTCCGAACACTACTCGAAATCATCAATCCGAGTGATAGGAGAGCTGAGCACAGATATTTTATTCAGGATTCTTATAATCATTGAAAACCCTTACCCCACGCCGAGGAATTTTAGTTGACTTGACATACAGGAGTTGACCATGCCCATCAACCGCGTCGTGGGCGATTTCAAGTTCACGTTGAATTCGATGTCAGCAAGGAGGAGGGGATTAACCAGAGCGCGCTGGAGAACCAGATTAAGGGGACGCTCAGGCAGATTGAAGCGAGGGTGGAGGAGGATTTAGGATGAGAAAATGAGGAGATAATGTTAAAACATTCTTTTTCAACAGCAGGGTGAGTATGCGGTGGTGAGGAGCGGGAAGGAGTTGCCAGGAAACTAAATGGACTGAGCAAATAGGATAGTCGGCAAGCAGATTGGCCATCACGGCCAGCACCAACGACCAGACCCATAATCCCCGGCTCGTCGAAAGAAACCGAGACGTACAAATAGGCGCCAAACCGGGAGCAGGCCAAAGCAAAAACGCCGGCGACCACCAGGACCAAAAGCCCCAGCATGACCAGGCGCTTTACCTCCGCCCCCAACGGTTCGTATCTCGATTTTGGACCAGGTACGTAGGAGAAGGCTAACGATAAAATCGCGGCAGCAATAACAGTAAGTTGTTCGGCAGCTCGGGGCAACAATGAATAAAAAACATATATTACCCCTATATCGAGTTGTATTACATTAATTCTTATGTAAGGAATCTGTAATAATTCTCTGCTACCATAGCAAAAGAGTCCTTCCGATAGCGATCGCTCTCGTGGTAGTCATCCTGGTCTCAGGTTTCATGACATACTTTGTGCTGGCGGATGCGCCGGCTGAAGGCGTCGTCGTCGAGGGAGAGCGCGTGCCGGGCATCGCTTTAGGCGTCACCCGCGCCCAGGTAGAGGCCGCCTACGGTCAACCCAAGTCTTGCCAGGATCTTGAAATCAACGGAGATCTGGCCTTTTGTTCCTTCCCGGTAGAAGGCGGCGGCAGTGTCGGTGTACGCCAGCACGGCGCTGATGACCTCTACGCCATCAACTCGCCTGGTGACGTCGTCTTTCAAATCGGCTGGTCCGCCGGCGCTTCGACCACCACCGCGGGCGTCAGTACTACCCTTGCATTGCAGGACCGCCAGGCTGTGGCCGACGCTTATCCAAACGATGAAGTGACCTATGATGAGCGCGGCAAAATTACCCGCGTCGAAGCCTCGCAGCTCGGGATCGTGGTCAGGTGGATCAAAAATTTTTGCATGTTCCCTGACAGCGTGTCCATGGCCATCTACACACCACCAGCAACGCTACCCGACGGTAGCAGCATCCACGTCAGCGATATTAACTGGACAGTCGAAAAAATAAAAGGTAGGCGTCGCGTAAAGCTTGTGGCCTCGGTTCAGAGCGAGCAGGGCCAACCCGTTTACGGAGCCACCGTCGTTGGTACCTGGACCTAACCCAGCCGCGCCGAACAGGCGGTTCACGACGCAACCTCGAATACCGGCTACGCTTTCTTCGAGCTCTACGGCGCCAGGCAGGGAACCTGGATCTTTACCGTGGAGGACGTCCTGCTGGACGGCTATCCCCTCGACCGCCAAAACAGCCTGTTGAGCGTCAGTTTCTGAGTCAAATAAAGGAATATGCTTCCCCATCTCGAGCCACCCTTCAGCGTGTAAGCGCCTCTGTCATTTTGAAAACGCTCGCCGCCTGGCGTACCACTGGAGTCTGATTCCTGTTTTTTAGTCCCAGAATTAGGAGGTAAATTATGAAGCATTTACAGTCCATAGCAAACCCGCCCAATCGCGAATCAACCCGGCAGCGCTGGTCGCAGCACATGGTCCGCCGTCATGGCGCTTCACCCCACTCACTCGGCACTGCCCTCACCCGACGAGATTTCCTCAAACTCGTCGGCCTCAACACCCTCGCTTTTGGCGCCGCTCTTGCCTTCAAAGGCCGCGCATTTGCACACGGAAGCGGCCCCAGGCCTATCCCCGGCGGCATACAGCCCTTCGGCCCAGGCACAACCATCTACCACGTCCTCTTGCCCGGTTATCCGCCCGCTGGCAGCCCCGATCCGGCCGAGAACGACCCCTCGGTAATCACCGATTTCAACGGCCACGTTGGTATGGCTTTTGTCCAGGGGACCGGAACCCGTACCGACCGGACCTCCGGGCAGACCACTCGCAATGTCTTCGAAGTCGACCTGCGCTTTATGCAGGGCGCCTACATCGGCGAAGACGGCAACCGCCATCTCGGCACCTTCGCGTTGATATGACTGGACGTCTTCGAGGGCGAGTTCGCCCTCCAGATCCATGACTTCAACCCCGGCATACACCATAACGGCTTATTCTGGGTTGACCAGATCGACGAAAGCGCAGTTTCTGTCAATCCGGGCAACGGCCGAGCCGCCATGCACGTCGAAGACCTGCCTACCAGAGACTACGGTGATCTCACCAACGCATTGCTCGAAGGCCCCTTCATCCCCGGCATCTGCTCTTTCGACATCCAATGGTCAAAATCCCACGACAGGCACCACTTCCACCACGAACCCAGCGGCTTCGATGCCGACCTCGTCTTTAACACCGCCCAGTCCTGGTGGAGCGCCGAGACAGCCCTGGCACGTTACGAGGCCGACGACATCGCCACCTCGCACAGCCTCTTCGCCGAAGTTGGTCACGAGCGCAACGGCGTCTATTTCCCCAACGGCTAATCTCGGTCCCAGTCGCCGGGCGGCAAAAAACATGACACACCCCGAATATTAAATTCGGGGTGTGTTGATTTAACAAAACAGACCTCTTGGGACAAGCTTGGTGCGACGAACACAAACTACCCAGGAGGTCTGTACCATGAAGGATACCCGACAAAAGTAACCGACACAAGGGGAAAACCGGAACTACGCCCGTTACTTAGCCGATCGCTGCTATCAACAGCTGAAGCCGCTCCTTATTACAAGCCAGCGTCCTAAAAAGCCTGGCAACGCTCTGGATCCAATTGAATGAGCTGTATGACGGGGGCATGCATCCGGAGACCATCGCCGAGTTCGCCCCACAGGGTGTTTATACCTTTCAAGCCCTGGGCATAGACCATGTCTTCGAGCTGGATGAAGACCTGAAGCAGTTGCAATGGGCACGTGGCAATCTCGTGGAGCGGGCGAGGGTAAACGCTGCGTATACCCCCTTTGGCACGTTTCGCTTGATCATCCCCGAAGAATTGCGCCAGGCTATCGCGAACCTGGTTATCGAGGGCAGGCCGGGCGAGGATGGGCTCGTGGAACACATCGATCTGCGCCACCTGGTTATTGTGGCCGATGATCACGGCATGTGGGTGCGCTTTTATGGTGAAAGCGGCGCGGGTCCCATAGCCCGGTGGGAGCCAGATGCGGCCTCCAAAGACAACGTGATGTCTGCGCAATTTGGCGCGGTGATCGATGCGGTGTTGGCGGCTGTCTGGCATGACTTGCGTGTGCAGGGTGAGAGGTCCATACGGCCGGCGCGCACGTCCACCCATGAGCGGAGGAAGGTGAAGTCGGAGGCAAAGCCAGGCAAGCAGCGCGGATGTTTTTTGAGCGCTCTCGACATTCACGCACCAGAATCTCCCCCCAGCGAAGATGAAAGTTATTGGGCCTTTTATCGCCAAGCGCTGCTTCCAACCGAAAAACTTACCGGGCAAAAACGGTTACCAGATAACTTCTGGCCAAAT